>NZ_VISW01000035.1:0-37714 GCF_007827635.1 Micromonospora sp. CNZ296 | reverse complement strand
CGGATCAACGAAGAGCCACCCAAGTGATCACCAACGCCGAACCCTAACGGCAATCAGCCGAACCGATCACCACAGACATAGAAGCGTCTTGCACTCGTGGCCCTCACAAAACTCCCTTTCGGGACATCCGAGAGACCACAACTGCAAGATCGACGAGCCGGGGCGGTGTGGGGCGGCTCAGCGGCGTCGGCGGGGGGTGCTCTCGGCGGGCGGGGGTGGGTCGGCCTGGTCGGGCGAGCCAGCCGGGGATGCGGAGTCGCCCTGCGTCGTGCTTTGCGGGCTCGTTTCGTCGGTGTTCGCGCCCTTGTCGCGAGGGCCTGCGGGGGCGGCCTGCTCGGATGCGTCGGGCTGTCGCTGCGGTGGCACGGCGCGTCCACGGCGGCCGGTGGTGGACCGGGTGGCACGACCCCGCTCGGTCTCCGTCCGACCGGAGGCTGCGCCTGGTTCGCCCTCCGCCATCCCGTCCCCTGACGAACCGGCCAACGGGTCCGGCGCCGACCTGGACGACCTGCCGGACGCCGACGTGCCCGACGCCGACCCGGTCGGCCGGGTCGCGTCGTCTGGGGTCGGCTCTCCGCCCGGCTCGGCCGTGTTCTCGCCGGTCGACGCGGGCTCCCCGTCGACGGGGTCCGGCTCGCCGGTGCGCTGGCGGGGCACTGTCACCCGCTCGGCGCTCCGGCGCTCGGCGCGCTGAGCCAGCGCGGCCATCACCATCGAGCCGCCGACGCCGGCGATCACCGCGTACGGGGCGATCAGGTGGGCCGACAACTGTTCCGCCGCGATCCCGGCCAGGCGCGGCACGGCAAGCAGGTACGCCAGCGCGACGAGCAGCGGTCCGGCCGCCCCGGAGGCCGCCGCGCCGACCCGGATCTCCGGTGCGCGGGCGGCTCGGCGGGCCGCCACCAGGCCGATCACCAGGGCGGAGAGCACCGACAGCAGCGCACCGGGCCAGTAGAAGTAGTCGCGGATCCAGAACGCGCCACGGTCCGCGCTGATCTGCCAGATGCCGAGCTGGGCGGTGGTCAGGCCACGGCCGGCGATCACCCCGTCGACCACCGACACCACGGCGAGCAGCCAGAGCCAGCCGGTGGTGGCGATCAGGTTGGTGGCGGCGGCGCGGGTGTGCAGCGCCCAGACGGCGAGCAGTACGCCGAGCACCAGCCCCGCGCCCGCGTACGCGGCGGCGACCGCCTGCGGCGAGGAGACGTCCGGCACCCGGGCCGCCCGCGCGGGTACCGCCACCAGCAGGACGGTGACGATCGCGCCGACACCCGCGGCGAGCGCCAGGCCGAGCCGGGGCAGCGTGCCCGGCGACTCGTCGTCGCCACCACGCAGGCGCTGGGCGCAGACCGCACCGACGATGACCGATGTCGCCGCGATCCAGGTCGCCCAGGCGAGGCTCGCCACCCAGGCCGCCTCGGCCCGTACCGCGCCGTCCGGCACCCAGTTGATGATGCCCAGCCCGTACCCGAAACCGAGCTGCGCGGCACCCGCGCCGGCGGCGACGCCGAGCGCGGCGGCTGTCGATCCTCCCCAGCCCCGTCTGACCATGCCGGGGAGCGTAACGTCCCGTGGTCGGCGCGGCGAGTCGTAACGACGGGCCGTGACCGTCAGTGAGCAACGGATACGGTTGTCGATGATCGGGGCGGGGAGCATGACGGACGAGCGGCAACCGGCAGGCGACGGCAGCGGACCGGGGCGAGGCAGGCTGCTCCTCGGCGGTGGTGTGGCAGTGGCCCTGCTGGCCGTGATCGGCGCCAGCGTCGGGTGGATCCTTGCCGGTGAGCCGGAGCGCTCGGCCGCGCCCGGCGACTCCGCACCGCCCGCCGCCGCGTCCACATCGGCCTCCGCGACCACGGCGCCGCCGGCCACCGCCGCCCAACCATCCGGTACGCGCACCAGCGCCCCGGCCGGGCTCACCGTGCCCGAGGTGGTGGGCGCCGACTTCGAGCAGGCCCGCCGGGACCTGCGCGAGCGCCGCCTCGGCTGGCGACTGGTCTTCGGTACGGGCACCGGACGCACCGTGGAGCGCACCTCACCGGCTCCCGGCACCCCGGTGAAGCGCGGCACCACCGTCACCGTGTGGGTCTCCGGGCCGGCGCCGGCCGTGAGCGTGCCCGACGTGGGCACGCTGTCCTGCTCCGACGCGGCCGACGACCTGGTGGAGGCGGGGCTCTATCCCCGGTACGCCACCGGGCGCCAGGGCCCGGTCACGGCACAGGAGCCGGTGGCCGGCGGTACCGCCCGATGGAACGACCAGGTGACGCTCACCTGCGGCGACAAAGCGTCCACGCCGCCGACGGTCTCCCCGCCGCCGACTCCGTGACGAGCGCGGCGCGCTGATCCCAGCCGGTGTCGCCGGGGACCGCTACGGTGGACGATCGAGGGCCGTGCGCCCCGTCCCGGTGGGGAAAGGACGTGCCATGAGCGACGACCGTCAGGAACCACCCGCCGGTGACGCGGACGCGACCCGCGCGCTGCCCCCGGATGCCGACGCGACCCGTGCGATGCCGCGCGACGCGTCCGGGCACGACGCCGACGCGACCCGCGCGATGCCGCGCGACGCGTCCGGGCACGATGCCGACGCCACCCGTGCGATGCCGAGGAACGCCGCCGAGGAGGACGTGGAGGCGACCCGCGCCATGCCGCGGAACGCGGGCGACGCCACCCGGCCCCTGCCCGGCGGACCGGCAGGACAGGGCGGGCCGCGCCGTCCCCTCGACGCGACCACCCCGCAGGAACCGGTGGGCGCCTGGTCCGGCCGGGCCGGGGTGCCGCCACCACGTCCGGCGGGCTATCCCGAGCCCGGCAGCGAGTGGTACGGCGACGAGCAGGCCGGGCGCCGCTGGTGGATGCCGATCCTGCTCGGCATCCTGGCGCTGCTCCTGCTCGGGTTGATCGGGGCGGGGGTGTGGCTGGCGCTGCGTGCCGCCGACCGGAACTCCGATCCGGGCCCGCCGGTGCCGAGCGTCTCGGCACAGACGAGCGCCGCCCCGACGACCGCCGCACCGACCAGTGCCGCGCCGAGCAGTTCACCGCCGAGTACGCCGGCCACGACCGCCCCGGTGGAGGTGCCGATGCCGCCGCTGGTGGGGCTGCCGGAGGCGGCTGCCCGGGCGGCGCTCGACCGGCTGGACCTGGACTACCGGGTGCAACGGCGGGCGTCGGACCGCCCGGCCGGCACGGTGATCTCCACCGATCCCGAGGCCGGTTACCCGGTGGGCGAGGACGACCGGGTCACGATCGTGGTGGCCGTACCCGCGCCGCCGACGAGCGGGCCGAGCACTCCGGGCTCCGCCCCGGCGACGACCACGACGCCCTGACGATCACCACTGGCGTCTACGGGTGCCGACCAGGCCCAGCCCGGCCAGCGAGATGGCGAGCCCGAGCAGCCCGGAGTAGAACAGCGACCGGCTGAGGTCGTCGGTGGCGCCGGTCGGCCGTTCGGCGAGCGCGCCCTCGCCGCCACCGGCACCCGCGGCCGGTTCGTCCTCGTCCTCCGCCGGGTCGGTGGCGGCCCAGCCGTCCTCGTCGTCCGACCCGTCGGAGTGGGCGGCATCGGACTCGGCGGCATCGGAGTCGGCCGTGCCGGACTCCGTCCGGCCGTTCTCACCGGCAACGGTGATCTCCGGGGCCGGTACGGGCTCGGCGAGCTGCTGGGTGGCGGAGAAGGCGGGATGACGTACCGCGAGCGCGAGCGCGGTCGCGGTGACGAGGAAGAGGAAGAGCCCGAGGGCATAGCCGATACGGGACCGGTGGTGCCGCCGCGCGGCGGGCAAGTTGACCATGACCATCCCAGGTTCAGGGTCCATGGCGCGCGGGGTGGAACGTGCCGGGGTGGGCGTACCGATTCTATGGCGACGGCACGCCCTCCCGACCGGGAATCGTGAGGTCAGCCGACCCGGACCGGGGTCCGGGCCGCCGGGCGGCGAGCCGTCCGCACGGTGTGCTGACGCGGAGCCGGCGCGGCTTGGAGCTGCCGCAACCCCTCCTGGAGTACGAAGATCGACCTCCGGTTGACCGCGTCCCCCGCCGCGTTCAACTCGTAGCCGTCGAGCCAGAGCCAACCGTCGTAGGTCGGCCAGTCGAGCACCCGGATCACCCGGAACATGATCGGTCGGAGGAACTGGACACTCGCCGCGCGAGTCACGTGCAGTACGTCACCGGAGCGGGGAAGCACATGGGCTCCTGGGAAGTCGGCCGGCGGGACCGGCGAGGCTGAACGGGGGTCAGGTGCGGTCCGGTGACGGGGGGTCTGCCTCGTGGACCGGCGGTCGGTGGGTCGGTGCTGGTCGGGCCGTACCCGCGGTGGCGGACCGCCACCCGACCATCACCCGGCTGCTCCCGGTTACCGCTCCCGCCGCCGCAGCCAAGCTGGCGTACAGCGACGGGGTCTTCATTCCGGGGCAGGTCGCAGGGCGCGGGACGGCTCCCCTCCGGCCGTCCCACGGACCGTGGTGCCACCACGCCCGGAGATCAAGCGAAGACGGTGAGTAACCCGTGCCATACGGACAGACTGCATCAGGGACGTGCGACATGCAAGTTGCACGTGGAGTTTTGCTGATAGGTGAGTCGGACACGCAAACGGCGAAACTTGAAGCGTCAGGTATCGGAGCGGCACACTGGACGCCGGTTTCGCCCGTCGCGGCCGGTCGACGACCGGCACCACCCCTGCCGCGAACGCACACCCGCCGCCCGCCGGTCGCGCCCGCGGTGGGAGCCGAACCGGGGCGCGACCGACCGGAGGTAGCCGGGTGACTGTGAAGCGTGGTCCCGCAAGCCGATGGACGGCACCGAGGTGACTCCGTGAGCGAACGGCGCAGCCCGACCATCCGGCGGCGCCGGCTGGGGGCGGAACTCCGCCGGCAGCGGGAGGCGGCGGGCATCACCATCGAAGTCGTCGCCGAGCAGCTGGAGTGCTCGGCCTCCAAGATCTCCCGGATCGAGACCGGCCACACCACGGCGACCCCGCGCGACGTACGCGACATGCTCCGCATCTACGGGGTGGTCGGCGCGGAGAGCGACGAGCTGGTGCAGATCGCCCGGGAGGCGCGGCAGAAGGGCTGGTGGCATCCGTACAGCACGGTGCTCGTCGGCGCGTACGTCGGCCTGGAGGCGGCGGCCAGCTCCATCCGCGCGTACGAGCAGCAGGTGGTGCCGGGTCTGCTGGAGACCGAGGAGTACGCCGGTGCGATGATCCGGGCGGCCCGGCCGGACTTCACCGACGAACAGGTCGACCAACGGGTGCGTGTCCGTCTGGGCCGTCAGTCGTTGTTGACGCAGGACGATCCGGTCGATCTGTGGGTGGTGCTCGATGAGGCGGTGCTGAGCCGGCCGGTTGGCGGCGACGTGGTGATGCGTGGCCAGCTCAAGCGGTTGGTGGAGGTGGCCGAACTGCCGAACGTGACAGTGCAGGTCCTGCCCTTCGAGGTGGGAGCGCACGCCGGCATGGACGGGACCTTCACGATCCTCAGCTTCCCCGAGCCGAGTGATCCCGATGTCGTGTACGCGGAGAACGCCACGGGTGGGCTCTTCCTGGAGAAGAGTGACGAACTGCAGAAGTACAGCTTCATCTTCGATCACATTCGAGCAGCGGCCATGCGCCCGGAGGAGTCCATCGCACACATCGCGAAACTGGCAGAGGAGCCACTGTGGAAATGGCGACCAAGGAGTTCCCCGTGGACCTGACGCAGGCGACGTGGTTCAAGAGCTCGAAGAGCGGGCCGAACTGCGACAACTGCGTCGAGGTCGCGTACGTGACCGGGGCGGTCGGGGTGCGGGACTCGAAGGACAAGACCGGCCCGGCTCTGGTCTTCGCACCGGGCGACTGGCACGCCTTCGTCGCCCGCGCCCGGAACGGCGTGTTCGGCCGGAGCTGACCGGCACCGAGATGTGGTCCCGCCCGGCAGCGCCGCCGGGCGGGACCATTCGCGTCCGCGTGCCCGTGCGGCGGCGGGCACCCGTCGCCAGTTCCGATCCGCCTCGTTGAACCGCACGGATCGGCAACCGAACAAGGCAGGCGAGACGGATGACGACGATCGGTTCAGAGAACCTCACCAGCGGCCCGGGCAAGCCCGAGCGGTTCGGTGGCAAGTACCGGGGTGCCCGCCGGGACACCGTCCTCACCGAGGTGGTCTCCGGTGACGGCGAGGACGCCCGCGAGAGTGGCGTCCCCGAGCAGGCCACGGCGCCGCTGTCCCTGCCGTCGCTGGACCCCAACCCGCTGACCGAGCCGTCCTTCCCGCCGAGCGGCTGGCCGGTCGAGCAGCAGGAGTCCCTGGTGGACCACCCGCTGCTGCGCGGCCTGCTGATGGAGCTGCCCCCGAAGGGCAGTGTGCCCCCGCCCGGCTGGCTGGACCGCTGGTTCGAGGCGACCCGGGCGATCCTGGAACTGCTATACGTGCAGGGCGCGAGCCGGTCGCGCTGACACCGCCTCGGCGGCCGGCATCGCCCGCTCGGCGAGCCGGTTGTGCCGGAGCGCGTGGCGTACTCCGATCGTGCACACGCCGAGCACCCCGACGGTGATCACCGGTCCGGCGACGCCCGGCGCGGTGAACAGGTCGACGCCGATCGCCGGCAGCACCGCCACCAGTACCGCGATCGCCGTCGCCTGGAGCGGCAGCGCGATCAGCGGGTGCGCTGCCGCCGCGCGCAGCCCGTGCGGGGCGGGCGTCTCCGGCGCCGCCGCGAACGCGCCCGCGCCGGACCGCAGCCGCCGGACCCGCCGTACCGTGCAGACCGCCACGACGGCCGCCGGCACCGCGGCGACGCCGAGCGCGGCGGCGGCCCGGTCCACAGTGGTGTCACCGGCGCTCTGCAGGCCCGCGGCGAGGACCGCCGCGGTGAGCGCGAGGCCGGTCAGCACCAGGACGGACAACCATCCGGTACGCCGACGCAGCGCGCGGGCGCGGTCCAGCCCGGGCAGGCCCTCCGCGACCAGTCCGGCGGCGAGCCAGACGGCGGCGACGGGAAGCAGCAGGGCGAGACGGTCATCCATGGCCCCTAGCCTTGCCCGTTTCGACGTCCGCCGAATCCGGGACGGCACCCCGGTTCGTCCCGTACCCGTGCCCGTAGGGGTACGACTCAGACGTCGAACGTGGCCGGTCGCCCGGTGGCCGGCGCCGGCGGGTTGGCCTTCCACAGGCCGGTCTTCTGGGCCGCGAGCCGGGCCAGGTAGGCCGGGTTGAGGATGACGTACCTGCGCCACAGGCGCTTGGGCTCCAGGCCGAGCCGCCAGAACCACTCCAGCCCGGCGCGCTGCATCCACGGTGGCGGGTTGCGCAGCAGGCCGGCGTGGTAGTCGAAGGCCGCGCCGACTGCCATCAGCGGCATGTCCAGCAGCGGGCGCATCGCGTACGCGAAGACCTCCTGGCGCGGGCAGCCCAGCCCGACCAGGACGAGGCGGGCGCCGCTGGCCCGGATCCGGTCGGCGATCTCGGCGTCCTCGCCCGGCGCGACGGCGCGGAACTTGGACGGCTCGACCCCGGCGACCTTCAGCGCGGGAAACTTGCGCTCCAGCGCCGGGACCAGCCGGGACAGCGTCTCCTCGGTGGAGCCGTAGAGGTAGACGGGCAGCCCTTCCTCGGCGAACCGGGCGAGCACCCGCAGGGTCAGCTCCGGCCCGTAGACGCGGTCGGTGAGCCCGGCGCCGTGCAGCAGGTTGAGCGCCCAGCGCACCGGCTGCCCGTCCGGGGTGACCACGTCGAACGAGTTGAGCCGGGCGTTGTGCGCCGGGTCGAGCACGCCGGTCATCACGCCGTGCACGGCGAGCGCGGTGAGCGCCAGCGGGCGGCGTTCGTGCGCGGCCGCCACCACGGCCTCGGTGGCCCGGGCGTAGTCGGTGGCGTCGACCCCGACGCCGAGCACGTTGCGCTTGGTCCCGGCGGTCATGCCTTCGGCACCCACTTGTCGGCGTTCGCCTCGTAGATCTCGCGGAGGATCATCGGCACGTCGTACGTGATCTTCCAGGACGGGTAGTGCTCCTCGAAGCGGGCCATGCTGCTGACGTACCACTGGTGGTCGCCGGTGCGGGCCTGCTCGACGTAGTTGATCCGGGCCTCGCGGCCGGTGATCTCCTGGGCGACCCGGAACGCCTCGATGTGCGAGGTGTTGGAGTGCCGGCCGCCGCCGAGGTTGTAGACCTGGGCCGAGCGCGGCTCCCGGAAGAACGCCTCGAACGCGGTGAGGACGTCGTGCGAGTGGATGGCGTCCCGGACCATCTTCCCCTTGTAGCCGAAGAGGTTGTACGTCCGGCCCTCCATCACGCAGCGCATCAGGTACGCCAGGAAGCCGTGCAGCTCGGCGGCGGAGTGCGCCGGGCCGGTCAGCGTGCCGCCCCGGAAGCAGGCGGTCCTCATGTCGAAGTAGCGGCCGTACTCCTGGACCATCACGTCGGAGGCGACCTTCGAGGCGCCGAAGATCGAGTGCAGCGACTCGTCGATCGACATGTCCTCGGTGATGCCGTCGTACCAGCGGTGGTCCTCGGGCAGCTCGTACCGGGTCTCCAGCTCGATCAGCGGGAGCGAGTTCGGCCGGTCGCCGTACACCTTGTTGGTGGAGCAGTGGATGAACGGCGCGTCGACGGCGTGCCGCCGGGTGTTCTCCAGCACGTTGAGCGTGCCGCCGGCGTTCACGTCGAAGTCGGTGAACGGCTCCTTGGCGGCCCAGTCGTGGCTCGGCTGGGCGGCGCTGTGGATCACCACGGCGATGTCCTTGCCGTACCGCTTGAAGACCTGCTCCAGCCCGTCGCGGTCGCGGATGTCGACGGCGTGGTGGGTGTACGCGGAGCCGAGGTCGGCGGCGAGCCGGTCGAGGCTCCAGGCGGTCGAGCCGTCCTCGCCGAAGAAGTACCGCCGCATGTCGTTGTCGATGCCGACCACGTCGAGACCGAGTCCGGCGAAGTGCCGGGCCGCCTCGGAGCCGATCAGACCGCCGGAACCGGTCACCAACGCGACAGTCACACGCCACTCCTGGTCCATGGGAGGCAGGGAAACCATCGGAGCATAGCGTGACGTCCGGAACGCCCCGATACGAAGCAAGGGCCCCGCTGTGTGCGGAGCCCTTGTCCTGGTGGGGATGGGGGGAGTTGAACCCCCACGTCCTTTCGGACACACGGACCTGAACCGTGCGCGTCTGCCATTCCGCCACATCCCCGTGGCACGACCTGGAACACCATATCGCATCCCGCGCCCGCCATCTGCGGCGGGTGCCGGGACATATTACGCTGTCCACTGGTCACGCCACGAACGATCACCGCTCGTGGCGGGCGAAACTTTAGCACGCTCGCGGGCCTGGTCACGAACGGGCCGACGGCAGCCGGCCGAGCGGCGTGTGAGCTGCGGAGGCGGTGTCCGGATACCATCATTGCCTCGGGACCCGAGGAGGAGCCGGTGAGCGTGCTGCAACGCTTCGAGAAGCGTCTGGAAGGCCTGGTCGAGGGGGCCTTCGCCAAGGTCTTCAAAGGGGTGGTCCACCCCGTGGAGATCCTCAACGCCATGCAGCGGGAGGCCGAGGCGCACAAGGCGATCCTGGCCGGTGGGCGCACCCTTGTGCCCAACCGCTACGTGATCGATCTCTCGCCCTACGACCACAGTCGGCTGGCGCCGTACGCTGCCGCGCTGGCCCAGGAGCTGGCCCAGTCGCAGGCGGAGTTCATCGGCGAGCAGGCGTGGACGGTCTACGGCGACGTGATCGTCGAGGTCGAACGCGGTGAGGGCCTGGACACCGGCATGTTCCGGGTCACCGCCGAGGTATACACCGGCGGGGACGTCGCCCCGGTCTCCGCGCCCGGCGGCTACGACGCCGGCCCGGCGTACCCGGCGTACGACCAGGGTGGCGGCTACGGCCCTCCGCCCGGTCACGGCGGCGGCCGCAACGTCCGCCTGGTCTCCGGCGACGGCCGCACCTACCCCCTCCAGATGGGCTCGACCGTGATCGGCCGCGGCGACCAGGCCAACCTGCGCCTGCCCGACGTCGGTATCTCCCGGCGCCACGCCCGGCTGGACTTCGACGGCGGCCAGGTGGTGCTGACCGACCTGGGCTCCACCAACGGCACGATGGTCAACGGCCAGCGGGTCTCGGCGGTCGCCCTCAACCCCGGCGACATGATCCAGCTCGGCACCACGACGCTGACCTTCCGCGTGGACGGCTGATCCGCGTTGCCGGAACTCGTCATCACCGTCGCCCGGTTCGGGTTCCTGATCCTGCTGTGGATCTTCGTGTTCACGGTGGTCGGCGTGATCCGCCGGGACCTCTTCGCCGGTGCCCGGTCGGGCCGGCTCGTGGCCGCGCCGCGGGGGATCGGCGCGTCGACCGGGCAGCCGGGTAAGCCGGCGAAGGCCAAGCGCGGCCGGGCCGCCCACCAGCTGGTGGTCACCGCCGGTCAGCTCGCCGGCACCCGGATCACGCTCGGGGAGGCCCAGATCACCATCGGCCGCGCGGAGGACTCGACCCTGGTGATCACCGACGACTACGCCTCGGCGCGACACGCCCGGCTGGTGCCCCGCGACGGGCAGTGGTACGTCGAGGACCTCGGATCGACTAACGGCACCTATCTCGATCGCGCTAAGGTCACCGGACCAACCCCCGTCCCCCTCGGCGTGCCGATCCGGATCGGCCGCACTTCCCTCGAATTACGGCCATGACTCTGACCCTGCGCTACGCGGCCCACAGCGACCGCGGTCTGATCCGAGACGGTAATCAAGATTCCGTCTACGCCGGACCGCGGCTGCTCGCCGTGGCCGACGGCATGGGCGGCATGGCCGCCGGTGACGTCGCCAGCAACATCGTCATCGGTGCCATGGCGCCCCTCGACGAGGACGTCCCCGGTGACGCCCTGGTCGACGCGCTCCGCTCCGCCGTGGGCACCGCCAACCAGCAGCTCCGCGACACCGTGGACGCCAACCCGCAGCTGGAGGGGATGGGCACGACGCTCACCGCGACCCTCTTCTCCGGCAGCAAGCTCGGCATGGTCCACATCGGTGACTCCCGGGCCTATCTCCTGCGCAACGGCGAGTTCGCGCAGATCACCAAGGACGACACGTACGTCCAGATGCTCGTCGACGAGGGCCGGATCAGCGCGGAGGAGGCGAGCAGTCACCCCCAGCGCTCGCTGCTCACCCGGGCGCTCGACGGCCGCGACATCGACCCGGAGTACAGCGTCCGCCAGGTGCTGCCCGGCGACCGCTACCTGATCTGCTCCGACGGGCTCTCCGGCGTGGTCAGCGCGGAGACCATCGCGGACACCATGCGGGAGTACCCCGACCCGCAGCGGTGCGTGGAACGCCTGGTGCAGCTCGCGCTGCGCGGCGGCGGCCCGGACAACATCACGGTGATCATCGCCGACGCCACCGACCAGGACATCGTCGAGGCGTCCCCGATCGTCGGCGGCGCCGCCGCCCGCGACCGGGGCATGGCGACCTCGGCCGACGACTCCACCCCGGCGGCCCGCGCCTCGGCGCTGTCCGCCCCCCGGCCACCCGCGCCGGAGGAGCCGGCGGACAACCGCGACGACGAGCCGGAACGGCGTCGCCGCCGGCCGCTGCGCACCGTCGCGATGGTGCTGGCGCTCGCGGTGATCGTCGGCGGTGGCGCGTTCGGCGGGTGGACGTACACCCAGCGGCAGTTCTACGTCGGCGCCACCGACGACGGCCAGCTCGCGGTCTTCCGCGGGGTGCCCGGCCAGGTCGCCGGACTGGACCTGTCGAACGTGCACGCGCGCAGCGAGGCCCGGCTCGACGACCTCACCCTCGCCGCCCAGGAGCGGGTGAAGCAGGGCATCCAGGCCCGCAACGAGCCGGACGCGGAGCGCCGGCTGGCGGAGCTGACGAGTGAGGATCCGGCGAACCCGAACCTCAAGCCGCTCTGCCCGCCCGACCCGTCGCCCGGTGCGACCAGTCCGAGCCCGGCAGCGGGCGGGCTGAACCCGCAGGTCAGCGGCAGTCCCGCACCGTCCGTTCCGCCGGCCGGCTCACCGAGCCCCGGCGCGTCGACGCCGCTGACGACCATCACGCCCGACGCCGTACCCTCCGACACCGTTCCGCCGGCCGACCCGGCGGGTTGCCGGTCGCCGGAGTGAGTGCCGGCTCGATCCCGAGGACGTATCCGTGACCGCAGCCGCCGTACCGGCCGCCTCGCCCGCTTCGACGGGCGAGGAGTCCGGCGTACGCCTGGCCCGGTCCCGGCGCAACGCCGAGCTGTCCCTGCTCCTGCTCGCCATGGTGCTCGTCGCGGCGTACGCGGCGATGATCGAGGCGAAGGCGCTGGACACGATCACGCCCGACTTCTGGATTCCGGCCGCCGCGCTGGGGCTGGTCTTCCTCGGTCTGCACCTGGTGATCCGCTGGCTGGCGCCGTACGCCGATCCGGCGCTGCTGCCGGCGGTGGCACTGCTCAACGGCATCGGGGTCGGCTTCCTGCGCCGCTACGACCTGGCCAAGGCCACGCCCGCCGAGCGGGAGGACCTGGCCGTCTTCGCCGGCACCGGCGGCCGGCAGCTCGCCTGGACGCTCGCCGCGGTGGTGCTCGCCGCCGCTCTGCTGGCGATCCTGCGCGACCACCGTTCGCTGTCCCGGTACGCGTACACGCTGGGCCTGGCCGGCATCGTGCTGGTGATGATCCCGGCGGTGCTGCCCAGCCGGTTCTCCGAGATCAACGGCGCGAAGCTGTGGATCAAGTTCGGCGGATTCTCCATCCAGCCGGGTGAGTTCGCCAAGCTGGCCCTGCTCACGTTCTTCGCCTACTACCTGGTGCGCAAGCGCGAGGTGCTCTCGCTCGCCAGCCGGCGGGTGCTGGGCATCGACTTCCCGCGCGGGCGAGACCTCGGCCCGGTGCTCGTGGTCTGGCTGGTCAGCCTCCTGGTCCTGATCTTCGAGAAGGACCTCGGCACCTCGCTGCTCTACTTCGGCATGTTCGTGGTGACGCTCTACATCGCCACCGAGCGGGTCAGCTGGCTGCTCATCGGCCTGATCCTGTTCTTCGGCGGCGCCTACCTGGCGTACGTGCTGGGCAGCACCGTGGGCGGCCCGTTCGCGAACTTCTACGACCGGGCGCAGATCTGGCTGGACCCGTTCGCCGAGCCGTACGACAGGGGCTACCAGCTGGTGCAGGGTCTGCTCACGCTCGGCACCGGCGGCCTGTTCGGGGCCGGGCCGGGCGGCGGCCAGCCGGCGCTGCTGCCCGAGGTGCAGACCGACTTCATCTTCGCCGGCATCGGTGAGGAGATCGGCCTGTTCGGTCTCTCCGCGCTGCTGGTGATCTACCTGCTGATCGTCGAGCGTGGCCTGCGTGCCGCGCTGGCGGTACGGGACTCGTTCGGCAAGCTGCTCGCCGGTGGTCTGGCGTTCACGCTGGGCCTCCAGGTCTTCGTCATCGTCGGCGGCATCAGCAAGCTCATCCCGCTGACCGGTCAGACCACCCCGTTCCTGTCCGCCGGTGGCTCCTCGCTGATGGCGAACTGGCTGCTGATCGCCCTGCTGCTGCGGGTCTCGGACGGCGCCCGCCGCCCGGTGACCGGCGGCGGTGGCCCGGCCGCCCGGCCGGCAGGCGGCCCACCCGAGCAGTTGCACGGCGCCCCGACGGAGGTGATCCGGCCGTGAATGCCCCTCTGCGCCGCGTCGGCGTGGTCGTGATGGTCCTGTTCGGGCTCCTGTTCGCGAACCTGAACTGGATCCAGGCCTACAAGGCCGACGAGTACCGCAACAGCGACTACAACGGCCGGGTCCAGGTCGCCGAGTACGACCGCAAGCGCGGGAACATCGAGGTGGGCGGCACCGCGTACGCGGTCAGCAAGGAGACCGGCGGTGAGCTGAAATACCAGCGCACCTACCCGGGCGGGGCGATGTACGCGCACGTGCTCGGCTGGAAGCCGGTCAACGGCAGCGCGAGCGGCATCGAGCGGGTGGAGAACGACTTCCTCGCCGGCACCAGCGACGCGCTCATCGCCAGCCGGATCAAGGACATGTTCACCGGTGACGAGACCGGTGGCGGGAACGTGCTGCTGACGCTCTCCAAGCGGGCCCAGGAGACGGCGTACAAGCAGCTCAACGACAACCAGGTCGGCGCGACCAAGGGCGCGGCCATCGCGATCGACCCGCGTACCGGCGCGGTGCAGGCGCTGGTGTCCATGCCGAGCTTCGACCCGAACCCGCTGGCGAGTCACAACAGCACCGAGGCGGACCGGGCGTACAACACGCTGGAGAAGGACAAGGACCGGCCGCTGGCGAACCGGGCGCTGTCCGAGACGCTGCCGCCGGGCTCCACCTTCAAGATCATCATGGCGGCGGCTGCGCTGGAGAACGGCGTCGGGCAGCAGACCCGCATCCCGGCCGGTTCCAGCTACACCGCGCCCGGCGCCGGCCAGCCGATCCGCAACGCCGCGCCGTCGATCTGCCCCGAGTCGCAGGTGACGCTGCGCGAGGCGGTGACCGAGTCCTGCAACACCGGCTTCGCCCAGCTCGGCGTACGCCTCGGCTCGGACAAGGTCAAGGAGAAGGCCAAGCAGTTCGGCTTCGAGCAGGAGGACCTCACCGTCGGCCAGCTCGGTGAGGGCGGCCTTCCGGTGGCGGCCAGCCGCACCGGCGACATGCAGAACCCGGACGGCAGCACCGACCAGGCCGCTCTGGCGCAGTCGTCGATCGGCCAGAACAACGTGCGGATGACCCCGTTGCAGGGCGCGATGATCGCCGCCGCGGTGGCCAACAAGGACGGCAAGCAGATGCGTCCGTACCTGGTCAAGCAGCTGCTCGGGCCGGACCGCACCACCGTCTACGACGCCGCCCAGCCGCGCGAGCTGCGCCGCCCGATCAGCGGCCAGGTCGCCGCCGACCTGCGCGACATGATGCAGAACGTGGTGAAGGAGGGCACCGGCCGCCGGGCCGCCATCGACGGCTTCCTGGTCGGCGGCAAGACCGGTACTGCCCAGTCCGGCCCGAACACCCCGGACCACGGCTGGTTCATCGGCTTCGCCCTGGACAAGGGCGGCACGCCGCTCTCCGCGGTCTGCGTCGAGCTGGAGCAGGCGGGCAGCGGCGGCAGCGCCGAGGCGGCCCGCATCGCCGGTCGGATCATGGCGGCGGCGATCGCCGACTCCGGGAGGCGCTGACGTGCTCGGTCCGGGAGTGAAGCTCGGCAACCGCTACCGCCTCGACGAGCGGATCGCCAGCGGTGGCATGGGCGACGTGTGGCGCGGCACCGACCAGGTGCTGGGCCGTACCGTCGCGGTGAAGAGCCTGCTCCCGGCGCTGCTGGACGAACCGGGCTTCGCCGAGCGGTTCCGCGGCGAGGCCCGGACCATGGCCACCATCAACCACCCCGGCGTGGTCGACGTCTACGACTTCGGCAGCGACCAGCACATCGCCTTCCTGGTGATGGAGTACGTCGAGGGCGACGCGCTCTCCGCCACGCTCAGCCGCGTCGGCCGGCTGACCCCGGCCCGCACGATGGCGCTGCTGGCGCAGGCCGCCGACGCGTTGCACGCGGCGCACGAGAAGGGCATCGTGCACCGCGACGTGAAGCCCGGCAACCTGCTGGTCCGGCCGAACGGCACGCTCGTGCTCACCGACTTCGGTATCGCCCGCTCGGACCTGGTCGGCCAGCTCACCGCCGCCGGCTCGGTGCTCGGCACCGCCTCGTACATCTCGCCGGAGCAGGCCACCGGTGCTGTCGCCACCCCCGCCTCGGACGTCTACGCGCTGGGCGTGGTCGCGTACCAGTGCCTGGCCGGCCGCCGCCCGTTCGAGGGGGACAACCCCCTCGAGATCGCCATGAAGCACGTACGGGACACTCCGCGGGCGCTTCCGGCCGACATCCCGCCCCAGGTCCGGGCGATCGTCGAGCGGGCCATGGCGAAGGATCCGGCCGCGCGCTGGCCGAGCGCCGCCGCGCTGGCGAGCATCGCCCGGCAGGCCAAGCTCGCACTCTCCCAGGCGGCCCGCTCCGGGCACCCGATCTCCGGCGTACCCGCCTCGCCTGCCGCGCCCGTCGCGCGGGCGCAGGTGCCCACCGCCGCTCCGCGTCCGCAGCCGCCGTCCGCCGCCCCGCGCCCGCAGCCCCGGCCGCCCGTGTCACCGGCCCGCCCGCCGGTCGCCGCGCCGCGCCCGGCCGTGATCGCGCACCCCGCCCCGCAGCCCCGCCCGCCGGTGGCGCCGCGCGGCGCGGCCCCCGTCCCGCAGCCACGCCCCGTGCCCCAGCACAACCCCCTGGGGTACGCGCGACCGCCCGCCGCCGCTCCGCCCCGGCGCTCCCGGTCCGGGCTGTGGACGACGGCGATCGTGGTGGCCGTACTGGTCATCCTCTGCTCGGGCGTGATTTCGTTCCTGTACCGGAAATACGGTGCTACCGCATCCGCTTCGGCGAGTGTGAGCGTGACCTCCGGCGCGGTGCAGCCGTACGGAGGCGACTATCCGGTCCGCACGTCGTACCGTCGTGAGGTACGCCTCCTGCCGGCCGGCGGCGGTACGACGACGAGCGAAGGACGAGAGACGCGATGACAGCGCAGGCCCGCCTGCTCGGTGGCAGGTACCAGGTCGGCGAGCTGCTGGGCTACGGCGGCATGGCCGAGGTGCACCGCGGCCGTGACCTCCGGCTCGGGCGGGATGTCGCGATCAAGATGCTCCGTGCCGATCTGGCCCGGGATGCCACCTTCCAGATGCGGTTCCGCCGTGAGGCGCAGAACGCCGCGTCGCTCAACCACCCGGCCATCGTCGCCGTCTACGACACCGGTGAGGAGACCGCCCCCACGGGCGAGACCCTGCCGTTCATCGTGATGGAGTTCGTCAACGGCCGGACCCTCAAGGAGGTCCTCGGCGTCGAGGGGCGGCTCCAGCCGCGCCGGGCGCTGGAGATCTGCGCCGACATGTGCGCCGCGCTGGAGTTCAGCCACCGGCACGGGATCATCCACCGGGACATCAAGCCCGGAAACGTGATGCTCACCCAGACCGGCCAGGTCAAGGTGATGGACTTCGGCATCGCCCGGGCGCTCGCCAGCGGCGCCACCACGATGACGCAGACCAGCGCGGTCATCGGCACCGCACAATACCTCTCCCCCGAGCAGGCGCGCGGCGAGGCGGTCGACGCCCGCTCCGACGTCTACGCGGCCGGCTGCGTGCTGTTCGAGCTGCTCTGCGGCCACCCGCCGTTCGTCGGGGACAGCCCGGTCAGCGTCGCGTACCAGCACGTGCGGGAGCAGCCGCCGACGCCGAGCACGATCAACCCGGACGTCAACCCCGCTGTCGACGCCATCGTGCTCAAGGCGCTGTCGAAGAACCCGCTCAACCGCTACCAGAGCGCCGGCGAGATGCGGGCGGACCTGCTCCGCGCCGCCGCCGGCCGGCCGGTGCTCGCCACCCCGGTGATGCCGGCCGAGGAGACCATGCCGATGGGCGCCGCCGCGGGCGGCTACCACCAGGCGCAGCAGACCCAGATGATGGGCCCGCAGACCCGCCAGCAGCCGGTGGCGCGGGTCGGCGACCCGGGCAAGCGCAAGAGCTCGTCGTGGGTCATCGCCGCGTTCGCCACCCTCGGCGTGCTCGCGGTGATCGCGCTCGGCACGGCGCTCTGGCTCAACCAGGCCGGCAACGAGAAGGTGTCGGTGCCGCAGTTGGTGGACCGCACGCAGGCCGACGCGCAGGCCGCGCTCAGCCAGGCCGGGCTGCGTTTCGCCCCCGGGGACCCGGTCAAGAACGCCGAGTGCAAGAAGGGCACCGTGGTCGAGCAGAACCCGCCGTTCGGCCAGCGGGTGGAGAAGAACAGCGCGGTCACGGTCCAGATCTGCGCCGGTCCGGACGACGTCACCATCCCGCAGGCCCTCAAGGGTGGCACCTTCACCAGCGTGAAGGCGACCCTGGAAGGCCTGGGGCTCACCGTGGTCCGCAAGGACGTTACCGACAGCGCCCCGAAGGAACAGGTGGTCAACGTGTCGCCCGACGAGGGCAGCACGGTGGCCCCGAACACCAAGGTGACGCTCGAGGTCTCCAAGGGCAACGTCGCCGAGGTGCCGGACGTCCGCGGCTTCACCGAGGACCAGGCGAGGAAGCAGCTTGAGAACGCCGGCTACCGGGTCAAGGTGGTCGACGGCGAAGAGGTCGAACCGGCCCAGGTGGGCAAGGTCAGCGGTCAGTCCCCGTCGCCCAATAGGAAGCTGGCCAAGGGCGAGACGGTGACCATCGAGGTCGACGTGCCGCGCGAGGAGGAGCCCACCAGCCCGACGCCGAGCGGCTCGCCCAGCACGTCCCCGAGCACGCCGGGCAACGGCGGCGGCAACGGCGGCGGCAGTGGCTTCCCGTTCCCGCCGGTGGCCCCGACGCGTACCGACCGCTGAGCCAGACCTGACCACGACGCGGCGGCGTCCCCGACCCCCGGGGCCGCCGCCGCGCCCATTCTCGCGACGATCATGAAGTTGGCGGCGCAAGGCGTCCGATTTATCCCCGCCAACTTCATGATCGACGGAGAAAGGGCGGGCGGGACCGCCGCGGGGGTGAGGGCGGGAAGCGCGGGGGTCAGGCTGGGGAGAAGGCGGCCTGACGGCGGGCGTCGACCTCGGCGGCCAGTTCCGGGGCGCGCTCCAGCGCCGCGGGGAAGCCGCAGGCGGCGAGCCAGTTCGCCAGCATCAGGTGACCGCCCTCGGTCAGCACCGACTCGGGGTGGAACTGCACGCCCTCGATCGGCAGCGTGCGGTGCCGCATCGCCATCACCAGGCCGGAGGCGGTCCGGCCGGTGACCTCCAGCTCGTCGGGGAGCGTCTCGGGCAGTACGGCGAGCGAGTGGTAGCGGGTGGCGGTGAACGGGTCGGGCAGACCGGCGAGCACGCCCACGCCGTCGTGGCGTACCTCCGAGGTCTTGCCGTGCAGCAGTTCCGGCGCGCGGGCCACAGTCGCGCCGAACGCCTCGCCGATCGCCTGGTGACCGAGGCAGACGCCGAAGATCGGGAGCTTGCCCGCGTACTCGCGGATCACGTCCAGGCAGATGCCGGCCCGGTCCGGACTGCCCGGCCCGGGCGACAGCAGGACACCGGCGGCGCCGGCGCGGCCCACCTCGGCGACGTCGATCTCGTCGTTGCGCCGCACCTCGCAGTCGGCGCCGAGCTGGCCGAGGTACTGCACGAGGTTGAAGACGAACGAGTCGTAGTTGTCGATCACCAGTACGCGCATCGCTGTCACCTGTTCGGGGTGGAGGGTGGGGCGTTGTTCGTCTCGGTGCTGTACGGCAGCTCCTCCTCGCCGGGCAGCCCGGTCGGCTCGGTGATCCCACCGTCACCCGGTACGCCGGAGTCCTGGGTGACCTGCACGTCGTCGAAGGGCAGCAGCGGCTCGGCCCACGGGAAGACCACGAACCAGAGCAGCGCGACGGTGGCGGTGGCCAGCACCAGCGAGCCGAACAGCTTGCCGGGCAGCCCGAACGGGAGTTTGCGCCAGATCCACGAGTACACGGCTCACGCCTCCAACTCGGCCGGGCGGCCCGCCGACTTGGCCTGCGTGTGGTCGAGCCGGGCGTGGATGATCAACCGCTGGTAGTTGTCGAACTTCGGGTTGCAGGTGGTGAGCGTCAGCAGCTTCTCGGTGGGCTTCTGACCCGGCTTGCCGGGCACCGGCGCGACCACCTCCACCTGGGACGGCTTGACGATCCGCTGCTGGTATACCCGGTAGACGAGCCACTCCGTCTTGGTCTCGACCACTATCGCGTCGCCGGTCTTCATTTCGTCCAGCCGCCAGAACGTGGAGCGGATCCGGTGGCCGGCGACGGAGAAGTTGCCCACCTCGCCGGGCATGGCACTGTCCGGATAGCGGCCCGGCGCGTACCGGATGTCCTCCGGGCTGACCCCCTCGACCACCACCCAGTGCTTGTCGAACTTGGGGATGTAGAGGCCGGCGACCGGCCTGCCCTCCGCCGGTGGCTTCGGCTTCACCGTCGGCCCGGTGGTCGGGCCGACGGTCGGGTCCGCCGCCGCGTCCCACTCCTGGGCGAGCTGGCTGTTCAGGTCGCTCTGGTGGGCCTCGACGATGACCGCCTTGCCCCAGATCTCGTACCCGGCGAAGAGAAGCACCACCAGCCCGAAGGTGATCAGCAGCTCGCCGGTGCCCCGCACGACGGTGCGCAGCCGGGAGCCGACGGTGGGGCGGGTCAGCTCGGAGTAGACGCTGCGGTATCCGTCGCCGGTCTGCTCGGGCCGCAGTTGCACCACCCGCTCGCCGCGCCGAGGGCGGGGCGGCTCGGCGGGCGGTTCGGCGCCACCACCACCGCCGCCGTCGCCGGTGTCAGGCACCGGGGGCACCGCGCCCATCAGCCCGGTGGCGTCCAGGTGGGGGTCCGCGGGTGGGCGGGTGACGGCGGGCAGCACCGTCGTCGCTCCGGGGTCGGCCGGAGGGTTCCGGTCCGCGCCGGCCGGCCCGCCGAGAGGGGGTACGCCGGGCGGCCGTCCCTCACCCCCCGCCGGTCGGCGACCGTCCTCCGGCGGGCGTCCGCCGGCCTCCCACGGGCGGGTGCCGTTCTGCGGTGGCTGTCCACCGCGGCCACCACGCTCGGGCGGGATCGCCGCACCTGTGGAATGGCGGACGGCGTACTGCTGCCCCGCCGGTCCGTACCCCTCCGGTCGCGACTGGCGCTCGCCCGGCCGGTGTGCGACGTCGCCGGGCGCGGCCGGGCGCATCCCGGGAGCGGGACCACCCCGGGGCGCCGCTCCGTGGGGCGCGGGGCCGTTCTGCGCCGGCCCGTGGGGCGCGGGGCCGTTCTGCGTAGGGCCGTGGTGTCCGGCGCCCTGGTGCGCCGGGCCGGCCGGGTGGGGCGTACCCCTGGGGGGAAGCTCGCTCGCCGGGGGGCGGAACCGGGGGTCGGCCTCGGGGCGGGAGGCGCTCGCCGGTTGATGCGCCTGACTGCCTGGCCACGGCGGCGGCGGAGCGACCGGCGGGGCGGTCCGTGGCGGGGCGGACGGCGGTTGGCCGGTCCGTGACGGCGCGGGCTGGCGGGTGTCCGGGCCGCGTCGGGCCGGGGCGGTGTGGGCCGGGCCGGCGTCGGGCCAGGGCAGGTGGAGCGGCTGTGGCGACGCCGGGGCCGGACGCTCGACCCGGGGGAGGAACGCTGTCGACTCCTCCTGGTGGTCGTGGCCGGTGCGTTCCCGGGGGTCGCCGCCGGTCACCGGGGCACCGTCGCCGATTGCAGCGCGGTGGAGTCCTCGAACGCCGGCACGGTGACGGTGGAGACGCGCTCGACGTACCCGAGTTGGTAGTGGTCGGCCACTTCCTTGAACACCCGCACTCCCTCAGAGGCGGCGAGCGCCCGCTGGAGTTCCGCGGGATCGCCGATTGCCACGATCTTGAAAGGAGGGGAGTACACCCGGCCGTGCAGCAGCAGGGTGTTACCGACGCAGCGTACCGCGCTGGTGCTCAGCACGCGGACGTTCATGATTGACATGGCCTCCGCGCCGCCGGCCCAGAGCGCGTTGACGACCGCCTGGACGTCGCCCTGGTGCACCACCAGGTCGTCGTTGCTGGCGCCCTTCGGCAGCGGCTGGTCGGGCCGGCGGTCGGCGTCGTTCAGCTCGACAGTCACGCCGCTGCCGGTGAGCGCTGTGAACCCGGCGCCCTGCCGGCTGGCGGCGGCCCGGTCCCGCTCGGTCTTGATCGGCCCGTCGGCGCCGGCGAGCGCTTCGGTCTGCTCCTCCACCTCGGCCCGGAGCCGGGCGGCCTTCGCCTCGCTGGCGGCGACCTCCTCGCGGCGGTCCTCGATCAGCTGGGTCAGCTGAGGCCGGCGGTCCTCACGCAGGGAGGTGCCGCCCGCGGTGGTGGCGGTGGTGGTGAACAGCAGACCGGCCGCGGCGGCGATCAGGGGTACGCCGACGGACCAGCCGGGGCGGCGCTGGCGTGCGCGCCGGGGCAGCAGGGCGGCTGCCGCGCGGCGGAGGACCTTCTGCCAGGAGGCGGCGCCGGACGTGTACTCCACCGGGCGTTCCCTTTCCCGTCGTCTCGTTCCGGCCCGCGCCGGTGCGAGCCGACCTGCTCGACCCGGAAAGTCCGCTCTTTCCGGTTACTGAGTGCACCGGCCTGGCCCCATTCGTGGCCTGGACGGTCCGTCCGGACTACGCTAGCTGTCGAACATTATTGGCCATGGACCGTCGCCCTCGCGCCCGGTTGTCAGGCCGGACGAGGTCGTACCCCCCTCTGGAGAGCGTCGTGCCCAAGTCTCAGGTCCGCAAGAAGAAGGTGTACACCCCGCCGACGGACGTACGTCCGACGGCGACGGCGTCGACGCGCAAGCCTAGCCCGATCTGGCTGCCGGTCACGGCGGTCACGCTGATCGTGGCGGGCATCGGCTGGCTGGTGCTCTACTACCTGTCCGAGCAGGCGTACCCGGTCGCCAGCTGGGGTTACTGGAACCTCGCCGTGGGCTTCGGCGCGATGGTCTCGTCGCTGATCCTGCTCTCCCGCTGGCGCTGATCAGGCGCTGCCCCACCCCGGCGTAGGTCACGCCACGCCGCCCCTGCCCGGCGCTTCGGCGCCGGTCCACCTAAGGTGTGCGCAGGGCGGCGTGGCCTGGTGCGAGAAGACTCACGTTACTGCTGGGTAACCTTGCGCGTAGGCTGCACGGACAAAGCAGCAGACCGGGAGGCCAACTCGATGGGCAGCGTCCAGATCGTCACCACGATCCTCGCGGCCGCCATCACCGCCGTTGCGGTGTGGCTTGCGGTGCGCGCGGTCATGAAGATGACCGCCGTCATCCGGCTCGGCCAGCCCGCGCCGGAGCGGTTCGGCGACAAGGGCGCGCGTACGAAGAAGATGCTGGTGGAGACCGCCGGTCACACCCGCATGCTCAAGTGGAGCGTGGTCGGCGCCGCCCACTGGTTCGTGATGGTCGGCTTCATCGTGCTGTCGCTGCTGGTGCTGGAGGCCTACTTCGAGGTCGTCTCCACCGGCGGCGGGCTGCCGATCATCGGGCACTGGACGATCTTCGGTCTGGTCACCGAGTGGATCGGCATCCTCGGCCTGGTCGGCATCCTGGTGCTGATGGCGATCCGGCTGCGCAACCGGCCCGGCCGCGCGGAGAACCGCTCCCGGTTCACCGGCTCGACCATGTGGCAGGGCTACTTCGTCGAGTGGGTCGTCCTGCTGGTCCTGATCTTCGGGTTCGTGATCCGGGGCTTCAAGGTCGCCACCGACCACTTCGAGTACCCGGTCTGGGCCGCCCCGCTCAGCCACGCGGTCGGCTCGGTCCTCCCGGACTGGGAGGCGGGCGTCAGCGTCGCCGCGCTCATCAAGATCGCCATTTCGATGACCTGGCTCATCGTGATCTCGCTGAACGTCACCATGGGCGTGGCCTGGCACCGCTTCCTGGCCTTCCCGAACATCTTCTTCAAGCGCGACCCGGAGAAGCCGGCCGGTTCCGGCCTGGGCCCGCTGCGCCCGATGACCAGCGAGGGCAAGCCGCTGGACTTCGAGGAGGCCGACCCGGAGAAGGACCAGTTCGGTGTCGCCCAGGTCGAGCAGTTCACCTGGAAGGGCCTGCTCGACTTCAGCACCTGCACCGAGTGCGGTCGCTGCCAGTCGCAGTGCCCCGCCTGGAACACCGGCAAGCCGCTGTCGCCGAAGCTGCTGGTGCTGAGCCTGCGTGACCACGCGTACGCCAAGGCGCCGTACCTGCTGGCCGGTGGCGGCAAGGACCTCACCGGCGAGGAGAAGGCCACGCAGGAGCAGCTGGCCGGCGTGGACGTGCTGGCCATGGCCGAGGCGGACCGGCCGCTGATCGGTACCGCCGAGGAGGGCGGTGTCATCGACCCGGACGTGCTCTGGTCCTGCACCACCTGCGGCGCCTGCGTCGAGCAGTGCCCGGTCGACATCGAGCACGTGGACCACATCGTCGACATGCGCCGCTACCAGGTGCTGATCGAGTCGAGCTTCCCGTCCGAGGCCGGCGTCATGCTCCGCAACCTGGAGAACAAGGGCAACCCGTGGGGCGCCCCGCAGAACACCCGCGAGGACTGGACCAAGGGCCTCGGGTTCGAGGTGCCGCGCGTCGGCGAGGTCGACGACTTCGAGTACCTCTTCTGGGTCGGCTGTGCCGGCGCGTTCGAGGACCGGGCCAAGAAGACCACCCGCGCGGTCGCCACGCTGCTGAACGAGGCGGGCGTCAAGTTCGCCATCCTCGGTGAGGGCGAGACCTGCTCCGGCGACCCGGCGCGCCGCATCGGCAACGAGTTCGTCTTCCAGATGCTGGCCCAGCAGAACGTCGAGACGCTGAACGAGGCGTTCGAGGGCCGGGAGAAGAGCAAGCGCAAGATCGTCGCCACCTGCCCGCACTGCTTCAACACCCTGGGCAACGAGTACGGCCAGCTCGGCGGCGAGTTCGAGGTGGTGCACCACACCCAGCTGCTGGCCCACCTGGTCAGCGCCGGCAAGCTCACCCCGGTGCAGCCGGTCGACGGCGGCGTGACCTACCACGACCCGTGCTACCTGGGCCGCCACAACCGGATCTTCGCCGCCCCGCGCGAGGTGCTCGGCGACTCGATCCAGGGCGAGCTGACCGAGATGCCGCGTAACAGCGAGCGCTCCTTCTGCTGCGGTGCCGGCGGCGCCCGGATGTGGATGGAGGAGAAGATCGGTAAGCGGATCAACGTGGACCGGGTCGAGGAGGCCATGTCCACCGGGGCGAAGACCATCGCGGTCGGCTGCCCGTTCTGCTCGACGATGCTGAACGACGGCGTGAACGGCAAGGGCGCGGGCGAGCAGGTCGAGGTGGTCGACGTGGCGAGCGTGCTGCTGCGCTCGGTCAAGCCGGAGGCCCCGGCCGGTGAGCCGGAGGTCGCGCCGACCGCGAGCTGAGGCGTACCCCGGCAGGAAGCCGGACCACGATGGCGGCGGCACCCTTGCGGTGCCGCCGCCGTCGCGTTCAGCTGGTCGTGGTGGTCATGATGGCGGCGCTCGTCCCGGCCGTCATCGCGACCATAAGCGCGGCCTGCATCTCCTCGATCGCCTTCTTGACGGCGGCCGATGCCCAGTCACCGGCGGCGATCTCGTCGATGCGCGCCTTGACCCGCTCCTTCGGCAGCTCGCGGAAGATCTTGCGGTCCAGGCCGACCGCGCGGGTCAGCGTGAGCAGCGCGGCGGTCCGGGCGTCGACCGGGCCGTCGCCGGTGAGCGCCGCAGCCATCCGCTCCCGGGCCGCCGTCTCCACCGCCGGCTCCGCGCCGGTCGGCGAGGGATAGCGGGTACGCGGGAAGACCAGCAGCACCCGGTCGGACTCCCGGCGCAGGACCCCGGCGTCGACGAGCCCGCCGAGCACCCGGTCCGGCAGGCCCTTGGCGAGCTTGCCGATCCAGTCCTTCGGCTTGCGGGGGCGGCCCGATCCGACAGTCGCCAGAGCCTCGTCGAGCAGCGGCACGCCGGTCGGGGTGGGGTCGGTGACGACGAGCCGCTTGTCCGCCACCTCCACCCGGCCGGCCAGTGCCAGTTCCAGCAGCACCGCCCCGGCGAGGCCGTAGCCGAGGTGCGGACTGCCGAGCCGGTTCGTGCCGCCGTCGTCGTACGCGAGCAGGACCAGTTCGTCGGTGAGCAGCAGACCGTCCATGCGCACCACGCTACGGGGGGTCCGCCATCGGCGCGCGCGTGCCACAATCACGCGCATCGACGGCCTTCTGCTTCTGACGCTGTTGCCCCTGGTCGGTTTCGTGCTGCTGACCGCCGGCAACGCCTTCTTCGTCGCGGCCGAGTTCGCCCTGGTCACCGTCGACCGGGCGGAGATCGACAGGCGGGCCGACGAGGGCGACGGCCGGGCCGCCACGGTACGCCGCGCGCTGCGTGAGCTGTCCTTCCAGCTCTCCGGCGCGCAGCTCGGCATCACGCTCACCGCGTTGCTCACCGGCTACCTGGCCGAGCCCGCCCTGGCCCGGCTCTTCGCGCCGCTGCTGCACTCGCTCGGCGGCGCGGAACGCTTCTCCGGCCTGCTCGCGCTGGCGCTGGCCACGCTCATCTCGATGCTGTTCGGCGAGCTGGTGCCGAAGAACCTGGCGCTGGCCCGCCCGATGCCCGCGGCGCTCGCCACCGCCGCGCCGATGCGGGCCTTCTCCCGCACCTTCGGCTGGCTGATCCGGCTGCTGAACGAATCAGCGAACCGGCTGGTGCGCCGCCTCGGCGTGGAGCCGCAGGAGGAGCTGGCGAGCGCCCGGTCCCCGGAGGAGCTGGGCCTGCTCGCCGCCATCTCGGCCCGGGCCGGCGCGCTGCCGCCGGACACCGCGATGCTGCTGCGCCGCACCATCCGCTTCGGCGACAAGCGGGCCGCCGAGGCGATGACGCCCCGGGTGGACGTGACCGCGTTGCGCGCCACCACGACTGTG
Organism: Micromonospora sp. CNZ296; assembly: GCF_007827635.1. NCBI lineage: Bacteria > Bacillati > Actinomycetota > Actinomycetes > Micromonosporales > Micromonosporaceae > Micromonospora > Micromonospora sp. CNZ296. The sequence continues at coordinate 11,400 of NZ_VISW01000035.1, read as the reverse complement.
GCGGAGTTGCTGGAGGCGTCCCGGCGGACCGGCCGGACCCGGTTCCCGGTCTACGAGGAGACGCTCGACCTGGTCACCGGCGTCGCCGGGGTGCCCGACGCGCTGGGGGTGCCGCTGGCCCGCCGCGCGGCCACCACTGTCGCCGCCGTGGCCCGGGAACCGGTGTACGTCCCGGAGAGCCTGAACCTGAACGGGGTGCTGGCCGCGCTCAAGGCCGCCGGGGCGGACCTGGCGATCGTGGTGGACGAGTACGGCGGCACCGACGGCGTGGTGACGGTGGAGGATCTGGTCGAGGAACTGGTCGGGGAGATCGCCGACGAGTTCGACCCGGACGCGGTGGACGGCTTCGGGCCGGTGGAGCTGACGGTGCCCGGTGGCGAGCGCACAGTCCTGACCGACGGCGTGCTGCGCGCCGACGAGCTGGTCGAGCAGACCGGGTTCCGGCTGCCCGACGGGCCGTACGAGACGCTCGGCGGGTTCCTCATGGCGCGGCTCGGCCACATCCCGGTGCCGGGCGAGGCGGTCGACGAGGCCGGGTACGAGTTCACTGTGGTGGAGGTCGACCGGCACCGGATCGAACAGGTGCGGGTGGTACGCCCCGAGGAGCTCGACGGCGGTGCCTGAACTACTCGTCGCGGTGGGGTTGCTGCTCGGCAACGCGTTCTTCGTGGGCAGCGAGTTCGCGCTGATCGCCTCCCGCCGTACGGTCATCGAACCGCTGGCGGCGACGTCGAAGCGGGCCCGGCTGGCGCTGGCGGCCATGAACCAGATCCCGCTGATGATCGCCGGGGCGCAGCTCGGCATCACCGTCTGCTCGCTCGGCCTCGGCGCGATCGCCGAGCCGGCGCTGGCGCACCTGCTGGAGCCGGCGTTCGCCGCGCTGGGGCTGCCCGCCTCGGCGGTGCACCCGGTGTCGTTCGTCATCGCGCTCGCGGTGGTGGTGTTCCTGCACACGGTGGTCGGCGAGATGGTGCCGAAGAACATCACGCTCGCCGGGCCGGAGCCGTCGGCGCTCTGGCTCGGCCCGGCCATGCTGGCGTTCTGCCTGGCCACCAAGCCGCTGCTGCTGGCGATGAAGTGGGCGTCCCGGCAGGTGCTGCGGTGGTGGCGGGTGGAGGCGACCGATGCGGTGAAGACCGTGTTCACCGCCGAGGAACTGGCCGGGCTGGTGTCCCAGGCGCGTACCGAGGGGTTGCTGGACGCCGAGGAGCACGCCCGGATCACCGGCGCGCTGGCCCTGCACAGCCGTACCGCGGCGGACGCGCTGCAACCCTGGTCCACGGTGACCACGGTGGCCGAGGACGTCTCACCGGCGTCGCTGGAGGTGCTGGCGACCCGTACCGGCCGGTCCCGCTTCCCGGTGGTGCAGCGGTCCACCCGCCGGGTGCTCGGTTTCGTGCACGTCAAGGACGTGCTCGGGTACGCCGGGGCGAGCCGCCGCGCGCCCGTGCCGGCCGAGATCTACCGGCCGCTGGCTGTGGTGCCGCCGGACCGTACGCTCGCCGATCTGCTGCTGGCGATGCGCCGCGAACGCCGCCACATGGTGCTGGTCAGCGACGGACGCAGGCCGATGGGTGTGGTGACGCTCGACGACGTATTGACAGCCATCGTCGGAAGATGAATTGAATACCCTTGGTGTGCAACCGATTGCGGATACGTGATTGAACAAAGGGTCGCCTTGATTCCATCGGACGCCTTCCCTAATGTGAGGCACCGACCGCTGTGGGTCGTCTGCCTCGACCTTCCCTCTCGCGAGGCGCCCGGCGGTCGGTTGCAAAGGAGTCCGTGCCGGTGGCAACCACGCCCCCTCAACGTCACGCCCCGAGCGCTCCACCCGGCCGGCGGGCCGGGTTCCGACGGGTGGTACACGGTCTGGTCACCCTGGTCGCGGCCGCCGCGGTCGGCGCCGGAATGCTGACCGCCCCGGCGCACGCGGCGCCGTCGGTGGACGAGATCGACGCGCAGATCGACAAGCAGTGGCAGCAGCTCGAACCCACCATCGAGCAGTTCAACAAGGTCCGCTCGCAGCTTCGCGCCAACCAGAAGAAGTCCAAGGCGCTGAAGGACAAGATGGTGCCGCTGGAGCTGGCCTCCACGCTCGCCATGAACAAGGTCGGCGACATCGCGGCCCGCTACTACATCCAGGGCCCGTCGCAGGAGCTGGGCGCGCTGCTGGTGAACTCCAAGCCGGGCGCGCTGGCCGAGCAGCTGGTCATGCTGGACCGGATCGCCGAGGACCAGCGCCGCCAGATCGCCGGTGTGCTCAAGGTGCGCGACGAGTACAACAAGCAGAAGGAGAAGCTCGACGCGCTGATCGCGCTGGAGATCAAGCAGCAGAACGATCTCGCGGCGAAGAAGAAGCAGATCGACTCGGAGATCAAGCGGCTGACCGCCATGCTGCCGGTGACCTCGATCCGCCCGGCAGGCTGCCCCGCCGTCGACGGCGTGGTGAGCAGCGCCGCGCGGACCGCCATCAAGACGGCGTGCGCCCAGGTCGGTGACCCGTACGTGTGGGGCGCCACCGGCCCGAACTCGTTCGACTGCTCCGGTCTCACCCAGTACGCGTACAAGGCGGCGGGCATCTCGCTGACCCACTTCACCGGCGCGCAGTGGAACGAGGGCCGCAGGATCTCCCGCTCCGAGGCCCGCCCCGGTGACCTGGTGTTCTTCGGCTCCGACCTGCACCACGTCGGGCTCTATCTCGGCAACGGGGTGATGGTGCACGCGCCACGTACCGGCAAACCGGTCCAGGTGTCGAGCATCAGCACGATGCCGATCGCCGGCTTCGTCCGGGTCGCCTGACCCGGAACCCGGGCAGCGAGAAGGCCCCCGGTCCACGCGGACCGGGGGCCTTCCCGTGTGCGGTGCCGGGTCAGCGCGGCGCGCCGACCGGGGACGGCAGGATCAGCACGTCGTCCAGGTTCACGAACATGATCCGGTGACCGAACTGGACCTGCACGTAGCGGTTCTCGCCGCGGACCACGGTCCGGTCACCCGGTGCCGAACCGTCGAACGAGACCGCCCGGTAGTACTCGCCGGGCAGCACCCCGCCCACCGCGTACCGCTGGCCGGCGGCGAACGTGTACTGAAGCGGCGAGATGGTCTGGTACGGGATGGTGTCCGGGTAGGCGGCCTGCTCCGGGTAGGCCCGCCCGTACACCGGGATGGTGGCCTTGCCGGGCCGCGGCGTCACGACGAAGCCGGTGGCCCACTTGGCCGTCGGCGCGGAGGCCGGGTTGAGGAACCACGCCTTCTGACCGAGGTACCAGATCGCCGTCCAGTCGCCCTGGCGGCCGGCGAGCGCGTACGTCTGACCGGCGGAGGCGCGGGCGCCGTGGTCGGAGATGTACATGGTGTCCGGCGTGCCGTCCGGGCGCAGCCCGAGGTCGTTGACGAGCGGGGCGTCCGGGCTCGGCGCGGTCCGCAGGATCACCGACGAGGAGCCGCGCGACGGGCACGGCTGCGCCGGCGGCCGGGGCGTCGGGACGCCGGGCGGCTGCTGGTTGCAGCCGAAGAACGCCGGCCGGTTGGTGGCGAAGTCCGGGTCGATGGTGACCAGGCCGGTACGGGGCGTGCCGGTGCTGCGGAACGGCGCCTTCATCAGGTCGAAGTAGTGCGACCAGTCCCAGTACGGTCCCGGATCCCAGTGCATGCCGCCCACGTTGGCGGCGGTGATGCCGGGCACGTTGTCGTGGCCGATGATGTGCTGCCGGTCCATCGGGATGCCGAGCTTCAGCGCCAGGTGACGCACCAGCTTGGCGGAGGTGCGGTACATCGCCTCGGTGTACCAGGTGCCCTGACCGGCGAAGCCCTCGTGCTCCAGGCCGATGGACTTGGCGTTGACGTACCAGTTGCCGGCGTGCCAGCCGACGTCCTTGGTCTTGATGTGCTGGGCGATGTAGCCGTCCACCGAGCGCAGCGTGTAGTGCCAGCCCAGGTAGTCGGCCCGCTTCACCAGGTCGACGCTCGGGCCGAAGTAGCCCTCGGTGTCGTGGATGACGATGTACTCGATCTTCTGCTGCTTCGGCCGGTCGCCCAGGTCGTGGTTGCCGTAGTCGCCCGGGTCGTCGCTGAGCTGCTCGTACGGCGCGGGGATCCACTCGCAGGCCAGCCGCACCGGGCACTCCAGCCCGTCCGGCCGCTCGGCGTTGCGCAGGCCCAGGCGGGCCAGGCGGGAACGGTCCGGCTTCGCGGCGGTGGCGGCGAGCGTGACCCGCTGGCCGTCGTCGGTGGTGCGGCTGGCGCCCTGGCCGAGCTGGTCGTAGACCTCGTCGGCGAAGGCCGCCGCGGCGTCCGAGGTGTCCGCGCCGGAGTACCGGGCCACCGCGCCGTACCAGGCCGCCGGGTCGGTGCCGGCGCCGACCGGCCCACCCAGAGCCTTCTGGTACGACGCCAGCAGCGCGGCGCCACCGCGGATGTTCGCGGCCGGCTCGGTGCGCAGCGTGCCCGCGTCGAGCCCGGTGAGCGCGGCGGCGGCGTCGAGCGTCTGGAGCGAGGCCGGCGGCAGCGGGGTCTCCCGCTCCGGCGCGGCGGCGGTGGCCGGGTCGAGCTTCAGCGGCCGGGAGTCGTCGCCGCGCGGGTCCTCGTCCTCGTCGACGTGGGCGCTGCCCGGCATGGCGAGGATGTGCGCGGCGTCGGTCAGGTGCATCGGGCCGTAGCCGCCGCTGGTGCTCGGCTGCCCGGTGTGGGTGTCCCAGCGGGACTCCAGATAGGAGACACCGAGCAGTACGTTCTGCGGTACGCCGTACTCTGCCGCGGCGGCGGCGTATTGTTGTTGCCGGTCGCTCGCGGACGCAGACGTGTCCGGCGCGGCGGTCACCGGGCCGGTCGCCGCCAGCGCGGTGGCTGTCGCCACTGCGGCGGCGAGCAGTATCCGTCTGCCCGACGGCGGGGCGGAGAGGTGCATCGAACCTCCTGGACAGGGATGGGGGTCACTGCGTTTCCACCCTCACTCCGCACACCCGCGAGGGTCAATACCTTTCCAGTGAGTAATCAGCCTTGAAAGAAAATTTCACCTCCGACCGAGGTGCGGCGCCTCATCGCGTACGGAGTGTCACGGCGCTGGAAGTTGCGGATCGATAACGGTGGTCCCTACTCTGGTGAATCGTCGGCCGCACGTCTCACCGTCCAACCCGGTCGGTGACGGTCCGACACCGCCGAGTCGCCTCCGGGCGAGCCGGGGAACCAGGTACCTGGGGTGAATCCGCAGCGATGCGGTAGGGCGGCTCCCTTCCCGCCCGAATCCGTCAGCTAACCCGGTAGGCGGTACGGAAGAAGGAGTACGGACGCCCGGTGGCACTCCATGCCCCGCGGCCGTCGTCGAGCCGGTCGGTCGACCGGTCCACGGCTGTGCCGCGTACCCGCTGGTCCCGCTTCACCACAGCCCTCGCCGCTCTCGTCGGCACCGCAGTCATCCTGACCGGTGGCGCCACGGCGGCACACGCCGAACCCTCGGTCGCCGAGATCGAGGCGCAGATCGACCGCGACTGGAACAAACTCGAACCGGTCATCGAACAGGTCAACGCCGTACGCGAGCAGCTCGCCGCGCGGCGCAAGCAGGCCGACGCGCTCGGCCGGCAGATCGCACCCCTTCAGGCCCGGGTGGACGCCGCGCTCGGCCAGGTCGGCGGACTCGCCGCCGACGCCTACAAGGGTGACAACCTCTCCACCGTCAACGCGCTGCTGGGCAGCCGCTCACCCGGTGACCTGGTCAACGGCCTGGAACTGCTCGACCGCTTCGCGCACCGCCAGCACGAGCAGGTGCGCTCCGTCGCCGCGCTGCGCGACGAACTGGCGGCGAAGAAGAAGCCGCTGGACGAGATGATCGCCGGACTGGCGCGTACCGAGGCCCAGCTCGCGGCGAAGAAGAAGCAGATCGACGCCGAGATCGCCCGGCTGCAGAAGCTGCGGCTCAAGGTGTACGGCAACGGTGGCGGCGGCCCGCTGCGCCCGGCGCCCTGCCCCGCCGGTTACCCCGGTGGCGCTGCCGGAGCGGCGGTCAAGTTCGCCTGCGCCCAGATCGGCAAGATCTACGTGTGGGGCGCGGCCGGGCCGGATCACTTCGACTGCTCGGGCCTGACCATGGCGGCCTGGGCCAAGGGCGGTGTCTCGCTGCCGCACAACGCGCGCCAGCAGCACGGCATGACGAAGCGGGTGAGCCGGGCCGAGCTGCGCGCCGGTGACCTCGTCTTCTACTACAGCGACCTGCACCACGTGGCGATGTACGTGGGCGACGGCTGGGTGGTGCACGCCTCCCAGTCCGGCAAGCCGATCACCATGAAGCGGGTCGACGACGGCGACATCAACAGCTACGGCCGGGTGTAAGGAAGGGCCCCCTCTTAACGCCTCCGGTAGAGGAGGGGGCCCCTATTAACAACTGTGGGCGCCGTCAGCGGGTCGGCCAGGTGCGCCAGCTCTGCCAGGATCGGCTCGGCGTCGGTCCGCGCTGCCCCTGGTAACGCGACCCGTAGACGGCCGAGCCGTACGGGTGCTCGGCCGGCGAGGAGAGCCGGAAGATGCAGAGCTGGCCGATCTTCATGCCCGGCCAGAGCGTGATCGGCAGGTTCGCCACGTTCGACAGCTCCAGCGTGACGTGACCGGAGAAACCCGGGTCGATGAAGCCGGCGGTCGAGTGGGTCAGCAGCCCCAGCCGCCCGAGGCTCGACTTGCCCTCCAGCCGGCCGGCGAGCTGGTCACCCAGCGAGATCACCTCAAGGGTGGAGGCGAGCACGAACTCGCCCGGGTGCAGCACGAACGGCTGCCCCTCCGGCACCTCCACCATCGAGGTCAGGTCGTCCTGCTGGATCGACGGGTCGATGTGCGTGTAGAGGTGGTTGTTGAAGACCCGGAACAGCCGGTCCAGGCGTACGTCGATGCTCGACGGCTGCACCAGCGTGGGCTCGAAGGGCTCCAGCGCGAGCGTGCCGGCCTTGATCTCGGAGACCAGGTCGCGGTCGGAGAGCAGCATCGGAACACCATAGCGACAGGTGCCGGTGACCTGCGTGTCGCACTACATCTTCGTACACGTGTTCGATAGAGTGTCCACATGGCTTCCTGGTCCGAATTCGCCGCCGACGAGCCCCGCCTCGCCGACGAGATCCGCCTCCTGATGCAGCAGTACGGGCCGGGCTTCGGCTACCTCGCCACGGTCCGCGCCGACGGCGGCCCCCGGGTCCACCCGGTCTCCCCGGTGTTCACCGCCGACGGCCTCTGGTGCTTCGTCATCGACTCGCCGAAGCGCCGCGACCTCGAACGCGACGGCCGCTACGCGCTGCACTCGTTCCCGCCGGAGGAGAGCGACGACGAGGCGTACGTGGCAGGCCGCGCCCGGCCGGTGACCGACCCCGCCACGGTGGCCCGGCTGGCCCGGATCGGCCGCGCGTCGCCGCAGGGCGACTGGCGGCTGTTCGAGTTCACCGTCGAGGCGGCGATGCTGACGCGGCGCGACCCGGTGGCGCAGCCCGGCGCCGCTCCGCCGCAGGTGCGGGTCTGGCTCGATCCGCGCGCGGCCGAACCCGCCCGGCGTGACCCGCTCGCCGCCGAGGGGCGGCGTGGCCGGCACGGCTTCGACACCCGCCGCCCGGCCGCCTGACCCGGCCCACGACGAAACGGTGCCGGCCCCGTCCGAGGACAGGGCCGGCACCGGTACGCGGTACGACGGTCAGGCTGCGCGGTAGGCGTTCCACGCGGTGAGCATGCGGCTCGCCTGGCCGGCGGTGAACTGGTACATGCAGGAGTCGTACGTGTAGTCCATGAAGTTGGTGATCGGGTCCTTGCCGGCGGTCGAGCAGGTGTCGCGGCCGGTCGGGCACTGGTACGCCGGGGACGCCTCGGCCGGGGTGTCGGAGACGCTGTCGCCCGAGCCGGAGCAGCCGCCCTGGAAGGTGTGGTAGAGGTTCAGCCAGTGGCCGACCTCGTGGGTACCGGTGTCACCCTGGTTGTAGTTGGTCGCGGTGCCGCCGGGCAGCGACTCGTTCAGCACGACCACGCCGTCCATCTTGTCCAGCGTCCGCTTCGGGAACGTCGCCCAGCCCAGCAGGCCGTTGCTCAGCTCGCCGAGGTAGATGTTCAGCGTGTTCTTGCCGCCCTCACGCAGCGAGGTCTTCATCGAGCGCTCGGCGGAGGAGCCCTGCACGATCGGGTACCACGACGGGTTCGTCACCCGGTTGATCTTCGTGAGCTGGAACCCGAAAGCGGTGGCGGCGCCGCCGGTCGAGCCCGCGTACGACTGGTTCAGCACGGTGATCTGCTGGTTGATCATCGAGTCGGTGATGTTGCCGCCGGCCCGGGTGCTGTTCTCCTGGATGACGTGCACGACGACCGGGATGGTCACGGTGGCCAGCGGGGCGACGGCGCCGGTCCGGAAGCTTGCCCGCTCGCGCTGCGCGGCGGCGAGGTCGGCCTCACGGTCACGGACCTGCTTGGCGGTCAGGTGATTGGGGTCGAGCTTGGCGTTGCCGCCCTTCGCGACGCGCGCGTTCGCGTGTTCGTCGGCGTGGGCGTCGGCCGGCTCGGCGCAGACGCCGGCCGGGGCGGCCGAGAAGGCCGAAGCAGCGGGGACGACGCCGACGGCGGCGGTGCTGAGCAGCAGCGCGAGGGTCGACGTCGCGACACCGGCGGTACGCCGGGTCAGCAGGTTGGGACGGAGTCCCATGGGCCCACCTCTTTCTGACGGCGTGCCAGGGGGTGTGTCACGCCGGTTCGGAAACGTGGGGCAGACGTTACATCCCATCGACGCATTTGAGAACGCCCATACGTTGTCGACGTTGGCGCTTGATCCACTCCAGCTCGGGGAGGTGGCGGGGTCAACCGCCCGCCGATGCCGCCACCTCGCCGAAGTGGCGCGCGGGCACCTGGATGCACAGGGGTGGTGACCTTCAGGTAGAGTGGTGCCGCCTGCGGGTGTAGTTCAATGGCAGAACATCAGCTTCCCAAGCTGACAGTGCGGGTTCGATTCCCGTCACCCGCTCCAACGTGAGGCCCCAGCTCAGGACAGCTTTCCTGGCCGGGGCCTCAGTCGTTGCTACCGCTCCTTGCGCTGGCCGTGCCCGCTACGTGCCCGATCACGGCCCTTCTTGATCTGCTCGCTGAGCGACGACGTCCAGCGCTTGGCGCTGGCCTACCCGCAGCGCCCGCTCACTGAACTGTTGAGTGACATGGTCGAAACCCAGGACACCCTCTTCGCCCTACTGGAGCGGAGGCAGACGCCGCAGCAGGCCCGGCAACTGCACTTCCTCACCGCCGTCACGAGCGGGCTCCTGGCCAAGGCGTCCCACGACCTCGCTGACCCGCATGCCGCGATGCTGCAAGCGCGCACCGCCGTCCTCTGCGCCGACCAGGCCGACCACAACGGGCTGAGGGCCTGGCTTCGCGGCCTCCAATCCATGGTCGCCTACTGGGCCGGTCGGTATGCCGAGGCCGTCCGGTACGCGGAGGCGGGCACCAACATCGCCGCTGGCACCGCAGGCACGACCTCCGTCTGGTTACCGGTCAGCGCAGCCCGCGGCTATGCCGCACTCGGCAACAGTGCCAAGGCCCTCAGCGCGATTCGGGCCGCCGAAGAAGCATGGAATCGCGTCGAGCCGGACGAGGTGGACGAGCTGGACGAGCTGGGCGGCATCTGCACGTTCAACCAACCCCGCACGCTCTACTGCGCCGCCGACGCCCTTGCCTGGCTGCCCAACGAGGCGGACCAGGCAGTCGACTTCTCCACCCGCGCCGTCAACGCCTACGCCAACCCCAACGACCCCGCGTGGGCCTTTGGTGACCAGGCCGGATCACACTCTGACCTGGCGATCGCACGGATCGCCGCGCGGGATCTGGAGGGCGCCGTCGAGGCCGTAAGGCCGGTGCTCGAACTGCCGCCGAGCCAGCGCATCAACGGGATCATCCACTCGGTGCAGCGTGTGCACCAGGCCGTCACCCGGGCCGGGCTGGCGGTCGAGGGGCGAGACCTGCTCCAGCAGATCGAGGACTACACGAGCACGCCGCTGAAAGCCCTTCCCAGGTAGGGCAAGATCGGGGCATGTACCCCGTGACGTTGAAGGGCCGCGCCGTCATCCTGCGAGAGTTCCGCAGCGACGACGCGGCCCCTTCTCTTGCCCTCGTAGGCGACGAACGCGTGACGCAGTGGCTCTCGTTCGACAGCCGGGATCTTGAAGCCGCGACGGCGATGATCGAGGGAGCGGTGGCCCGGGCCAAGACGGAGCCCCGCAACGAGTACTACCTAGCGGTGACCCTGCCAGGAGACGAGCTGATCGGGTTCGCTCGGCTCGGCCTCGACGGCGTGAGGGCCGCCAAGCTCGGATATGCCATCCGCGCCGACCAGTGGGCCACGGCTACGCCACCGACGCCGCCCGCACCCTGACGGACTTTGGATTTCGTGAGTTGGGCCTACACCGCATCTCCGCTGCCATCGGACCCGACAACGGCGGGTCCATAGTTGTAGCCGAACGTCTCGGGATGAAGTACGAGGGCCGCATTCGGGACCACGTCTTCACCAACGGAGCATGGCGAGACTCGCTCCTCTATGCAGTTCTAGTGGACGAGTGGCCCCCTGTTGCGAAATCGCATCAACGCTAGGTTGCACGCGATCGCGCATAATTAATCATCTCGTCGACCGTGCCTAAAAGTCGATTAAGCTCTTCATCGGAAATATCAAGGTTCCCGTCAGCGTATCGCGCCGCCGATCGTGCGCCATGCAACGCTCTTAGCGTCTCAGCATGGCTGCTGGGTGCGTTGGCGTGTGCCACCCACTGGTCGAGCCATTCCTGCCGGTACGAGTGATTCTTGGTCCGCTCCTGCTGTAGCAACATGTTCGCCTGCACTGTCAGTTCTGCCGCAGAGTAGGCGACGTCGCATGCAACGGCAGGTGTCGTTTCAGAGCAACCACGCGCTACAGAAAGAAATTCTTCAGCACGCCGAAGAAGCCCGGCAACCTGCTCGCGGTTGTAGCGAAAGTCGAATGTCACGTACCTTTTGCCACCGATGGTCGCAAGGCATACGTACCCACTGTTGGGACCCACATCCGGTGGCAAGACTGCAAGGACTTCTTGGATATCGGCTTCGGTGACCGGCTGCCCCTCTTCGACCTTTGAGGCCCTAACCTGAACCGAAACCTGCGCTTGATCGTTGATCCACACCCTTGGGTGCTTTCGACTCGGATCGATCTCTACCACTACCTTGAGCCATTTTCATCGTGACGGCGCAGGTCACGGGCGGTGTGGGAGGCCGGTGTCCAGGTAGGACGAGGCTCCCGGTAAGACAGCAATCGACCAAGATCAGATGCCCCAACCGGGAGCCTCGCTGTGCTGTCTTACCCTGCCGCGATTCCGTTGTCCACCCGCAGCCTGAACCACCTCGCCGCCCTCATCCGAACCCGCCGCCAGCAGCAACGGTCTC
>NZ_VISW01000034.1:0-43050 GCF_007827635.1 Micromonospora sp. CNZ296 | reverse complement strand
TGCTCCTGCCCACCTGCGCCGCCATCATCCACCACGGCGGATCAGGCACCTCCCAGACCGCACTCATCCACGGCGTACCCCAGGTCATCGTGCCGTACAAGCTGTGGTGCAACGGCCCGCGGGCCGAACGCATGGAGCGTGCCGGGGTGGCGGTGTGCGGGGTCGCGGGACGGTCCGCGGCGAGCGAGGTGCGGGCGTTGATCCGATGCGTCCTCGACGAGCCGTCGTTCCGGGCCTGCGCCGGCGACCTGCGCCACGAGATGCTCGCCGCTTCGACGCCGGCAGAGCTGGTACCGGTGCTGCGGCGGCTCGCGCAGACCTGAACCGGCCGCCTCCCTGTCGGCGGCGGCCGGTTCACGGCCGGGCTCAGACCACCCGGACTTCCGGCACATACAGGATCCACTTGCCGCCGGCCTTCCGGAACTCCTGCTCCTTGGCGATGATCTCGTCGGCGTGGTTCCAGGCGAACAACAGCGCATAGTCGGGGTACGGGGCGGCGAACGCATCCCGCGACCGCACCGGGATGTGCGAACCGGGGGTCAGCCGGCCCTGCTTGTTCGGCGTCGTGTCGGAGATGAAGGAGATCAGGTCGGGTCCGATGCCGCAGTAGTTCGTCACCGTCGCGCTCTTCGCGGTCGCGCCGTAGCCGACCACCGTCTGGCCGTTGGCCTTCAACTGCCGCAGCAGCGTGGTCAGTTCCTCCCTGGCCTGCTCCACCCGGCCGACGAACTGCTTCAGCGTACCTTGCCCGGCGAGGTCACGGCCGTGCTCCTCGGCCACCAGCGCGGCGACCCGAGCGGAGGCTGGACGGGCGCCGCGCCGCGCAATCGTGTACCGCACTTCGCCGCCGTGCACTGGCAGCCGCTCGACGTCGACCAGTTCGAACCCGAACCGTGCCGCCATCGCCTGCACCGACACGGCCGAGAAAAAGTAGAAGTGCTCGTCGTAGATCTGGTCGAACGAGGTGCGGTCGACGATCTCGGCGAGGTACGGGTCCTCGAACACGAAGATGCCGTCGGGTGCCAGCAACTCGTCGACGCCGCGGAAGATCGAGTCGAGGTACGGGATGTGGCAGATGGTGTTCGCGGCGTAGATCACCTGCGCCGGCCCGGACGCGGCCCGGATCTGCTGTGCGGAGGACTCCTGGAAGAATTCGGTGGTCACCTGTACGCCGTAGGCGCGGGCGACCGCGGCGACGCTCTGCGAGGGCTCGACGCCCAGGTGCCGGATCCCGGCGTCGGCGATGACCTTCAGCATGACGCCGTCGTTGCAGCCCAACTCGACCAGAAACGCGTCGTCGCCGGTCAGCTCGGTGTCGATGAAGTGCTTGGCGGTCTGCTCGAAGTGCTTGCGCATGGTGGCCGAGCCCGACGACAGGTACGGGTAGTGCCCGTTGAACATCAGGTGCCGCGGAACCTCCTCGATCAGCTGCACCATCGAGCACTGCCCGCACACCCCGACGGCCAGGCGGAAGAAGAACTCGTCGCCGACGTAGTCCGGCTCCAGAAAGCCGCTGGACAGCGGCTGCGGGCCGAAGTCACAGAACTCGCGCAGTTCCCCACCGCACGTCCGACAACTCAACATGACCGGTACCCCATTCTCGTGCGGCTGCTGTCGATCCGGTTACCGTCGGCCAAGGCGCTGGTCGTCAGCTCAACGACGACTGGACGGCGGCTAGCGGGCCGGCCTCCGCCGGTTCCCGGTACTCCTCGGCAAGCAGCGCGGCGGCGAGCTTGCGGTAGAACACCGGCACCGCCGGCTCCTTCGGACTGAGGTGACCGCGTCCGGCAAAACGGGATCCGACGGCCCGCTGCACCTCTTCGAGGCCACGCTGGTCCTCGCCGTTGATCACCGCGGCGTAGGCCTCGTTCCCCTCGCGGATCTGCTGAAGCTGCTCGGCGTCGGTGCCCTCGACGGTCTGACTCGGCGCCAGGATCCCGCCGCGCACCTCGGTCCGGTCGATCGCGGTCGGGATGAAGCTGAGCCAGATCACCGTCTCGCCGGCCGCGGCGAAACTCGTGCAGGGAAAGACCGAGACGTTGTAGACCTGGCGTCGCTCCTGTTCGGTCAGCCGGAGGAACTCCACATCCTGCGGCTCCTTGAACGGCACCGTGAACCGCAGCACCAGGGGTGAATCGTCGCGCACGTCGGTGTCGGAGCCGCCCGGCGTCGACGGCTGGATCGTCTCCGGGTGGAAGCCCATGACGTGATAGTTCTCGTGGACGTTCTCGACGGCGACCTTCCAGTTGCAGTGCCAGTCCTCGACGAACGAACCCACCTGCGTCATGGCGCCCAGCTCGTAATTACCCAGGTCCTCGCCGATGCGGCTCAGGTGGGTGCGCAGCGGCGGTGCGCCGCTGTCGAGGTTGACGAAGACGAAACCCTGCCACTGTTCGACGGCGAACCCGGGAAGCCGGCAGGTGCCGGGGTCGAAGGCGGGGTTCCCCCGCATGTGCGTCGCAGCGATCAGCTGGCCGTCCAGGCCGTAGCGCCACAGGTGGTACGGGCAGGTGAAGTGCTCGGCCCGCCCGGTACCGGCCGCGACGACCGGCATCATCCGGTGCCGGCAGATCGGCGACATCGCGTTGAGTGCGCCGGTGCGGTCGCGGGTCAGCAGCAACGGCTCCCCCGCGATCGTCAGCGCGAGGTAGTCGCCGGGCCCGGCGAGCTGGTCCGCCCGGGCCACCATGATCCACGAGCGGCGGAAGATCCGGTCCAGTTCCAGCTCATACAGCTCGGGCGAGGTGAACGCTCGTGGCGGCAGGCTGATCCACGGCGGCTGCGGCGTCACGTACTCACGTAACTGGTCCAGCAGGGCGTCGAGCTCGCCGCTGCCCCGGTTCGGTGTCGTCATCAGAACCCGACTCTCTTCCCGGTCGTAGGGCTGGAACTCCGGACGATCCCAGGCTGCGCTCGAAACGGACTCGGGCAGCGAGCACGCCGGGCCGGTGCGGGTCTACCGGCTGACGCGAAGGACTCGAGCGGCGCGCCGCACCCTGTGGGCGGCAGTCACCGTGACGGGAGGACGTAGTCCATGGGAGACACAGGCGCGCGAAGCATGATCGATCCGATTTCTGACGAGACCATCCGCCGCTACCGGGAACAGGGCTTCGTCCACGTGCCGGGCGTGCTCGACGCCGACGAGGTGGCCCGGTATGCCGAGGCGGCCGCCCAGCTCCTCGACAGCCACATGGAGATCTGGGACGGCGTCAACGGTGTCGAGGTCAACTACGTCGCGCAGGCCTGGCGCAAGAGCGACACGATCCGGGAACTGGCCCTTCACCCGGCGATCGGTTCGATCGCGCTGCAGCTCGCCGATGGCCCGATGCGGCTGTACACCAGCGAGGTGCTCGCGAAGGAGCCGCACAAGGCGGCGCCGACGCTCGTACACGACGACGAGACCGGGCTGCCGTTGTCGTCGTTGTCGCGGGCCTTGACCGCCTGGGTGGCGCTGTCCGACGTCCCGGTCGAGCGCGGCTGCCTGTCGTACGTGCCCCGTTCGCACCTGCGACCGCCGGAGCACCGGCAGGAGCACATGACGAGTTTCGAGGAGTTCGCCGACATCACCGACATCTGGCCGGAGTTCCCGTGGCAGCCGCGGGTGACCGTGCCACTGCGCGCCGGTGACGTGACGTTTCACCACTGCCGTACCGTGCATCTGGCCGGTAGCAACACGTCCGACGCACGTCGGATGGGCCACGGCATCGTGTACGTCAATGCTGACGCCACCTACCGCCCCGGCGTCCAGGACGGGCACATGGCGGGATTCGAGCCCGGCCAGCCGCTGGACGACGAGGGATTCCCGCTCATCACCCTGTAGCGCGGAGGGAGGAGAGGTAGCGGGCCAGGGCTACGCGATGGTAGCCCGGCCCGAAACCCAACGCCGTCACCTCCGGTACGAGCGTGCGCAGCTTGGCGATCGACGGGCAGTGCGACACTGTCGAGTCGAGGAGCACCCGCTCGGCCGTCACGCCGAGATGCCGCTCCAGCACGTCGATCACGGCCGCGATCTCAGCGCAGTCGCCCGACGCCACGTTGACGACCTCGTCGGTGACGCCGGTGGCGAGCAGCCGGTCGACGACCGTCATCCAGTCCTCGACGTGGACGATGTCGCGCCGGGCGCCTGGTTGGACCGTGACGCGTCCGGCGCGAAGCTGCCGGATGATGGCGGGCACGAGCCGGAACTCCGGTTCTCCGGGACCGAGCACGTACCCGAGGCGCAGGATCAGGTACGGAACGCCGCAGTCGCGGATCATCCCTTCCAGATCCAGCTTGTGCCGTCCGTACGGGAGGGCCGGCTCGACGGGGTCGTCTTCGCGTCCCTGGCAACCCGGCCCGCCGTACATGCTGACGGTCGAGAAGAACACCAACTGCCGGCCGTCGCGCACACAGTCCCGGAGTGTGTCGGCCACCAGCCGAGCCTCACGCTCGTGCTCGGCGTCCGGCAGCGGGTGCCTCGGTACCCCGGCAGCGAGCACGGTGACGCCGGGGTACGCGTCCGCGAGCGGCCGCAGATGCCGGGCGAGGAAACCGCTGCCGATCAGACGCATCGGGTCGGCACCGGTCACCGGACCTGGGCGAGGCGGTCATTGACCAGGTCGCCTAGCTGATTCAGCGTCCGCACCTCGGCCACCTCCTCCTCGGGCAGCGAGATACCGAACCGCCGTTCGACGGCGCTCGACGCTTCGAGCAACGCGAGGGAGTCGTAGCCCAGGTCGGCCAGCGGGACCTCGCCGAGGTCTTCGGCGGCCGCGTCGACGGGCTCCGCTGCGCCGGCGCAGGTGGCCAGGATGGTCATCAGATCGGGAACGCTCAATCGGACGGATTGACTCATCAGTTTTCCTTTCGTGGGGCACGTACAACCAGTGCGCTGTTGAAGCCCTGCCGGCCGCGGGCCAGCACCAGGGCAACCGACGCCGTCAGGGGCCGGGGGGCCTCGACCAGGTCGAGGGCGTAGTCCGCGACGACGTTCACGGTCGGCGGGATGACCTTGTCGCGCAGCGAGAGCAGCGCGGTCGCCACGTCGAGCGGGCCGGCGCCGGAGTACAGGCGACCGGTCATCGTCTTGGGCGCGGTGACCGGGACGCCACGCGGGCCGAAGAGGTCGACGATCACCTCGGCCTCCGCCCGGTCGGCGTCCGCGTCGCCGGCTGCGTCGGCGAAGACCACGCCGACCTCGTCCGGGCCGACCCCGGCGTCGGCGAGGGCCGCCCGCACGGCACGCCCGAGGTTGCCCGGACGACCCGAGCCCGGTGAGGGATCGAACGTGGCGGCGTACCCGGCGATCTCGCCGTAGACGTGGGCACCACGCTCGCGGGCACAGTCGCCGTCCTCGACGGTGAGGATGGCGCCGCCCTCGCCGGGCACGTGGCCGTTCGCCCTGCGGTCGAAGGGAAGGTAGGCATGGCGCGGGTCGTCGGCGGTGGACAGCATGCCGCTGGAGATCAGCGCGGCCAGCCCGTACGGGGACAGCGCGGAGTCCATCCCGCCGGTGAGCACGAGCGGCGCGCCCTTTCGGACGGAGCGGCGGGCGTGCGCGATGGCGTCGAGACCACCGGCCTGGTCGGCGACGAGTACACCGATCGGGCCGCGCATGTCGTGCCGGATCGAGATCTGGCCGGAGTTGACGGCGTAGAACCAGGCAAACGACTGGTAGACGCTGACGTGGCTCGGTCCGTCGGCGCACAGGTGCTCGAGCTCCTTCTGTCCGAACGCGAATCCGCCCGACGCGCTCGCGGTCGACACGCCGAGGTCGGTCGCGGCCAGCGCCGACCGGTCGATGTCGGCGTCGGCGACCGCCCAGTCCGCGGCGGCCAGCGCGAACCTGGTCATGCGATCGGTCTGCGGCAGCAGCCGGCTGGGCAGGTGGTTCCCGGCGTCGAAGCCGGTGACCACGCCGCCGAGGCGGCTCGGGTAGTCCTCGACGTCGAACAGGTCGATTCTCCCGATCGCGCTGCGGCCCCGCAGGGTCGCCGCCCAGTAATCCCCGGCACCGACGCCGTTGGGCGCGACGACGCCGAGCCCTGTCACCACGGCGGTGCTCATGCTGCCACCGCCTCGGGCGCGGAGAGCACCATCGCGCTTTGGAATCCGCCGAAGCCGCTGCCCACGGTCAGCACTGTGGAGAGCCTGCGCTGCCTGGCCTCGCGTGGCACGTAGTCCAGGTCCAGCTCCGCGTCGGGGTGGTGGAGGTTGGCCGTCGGTGGCACGACGTCGAACTCGATCGCCATCGCGCTGGCGGCGACCTCGATCGCTCCGACGGCGCCGAGCGAGTGTCCGATGACCGGCTTGATGGAGCTGATCGGCACGTCGTAGGCGTGCATGCCGAGGCCCCGCTTGAGCGCCTGGGTCTCGTGGCGGTCGTTCTGTCTGGTCGCGGTGCCGTGCGCATTGACGTAGTCGACGGCGGTGGCCGGGATGCGGGCGGTGTCGAGGGCGGCGCGGATCGCCGCGGCCATCTCCTGCCCGTCGGGCCGCAGGCCGGTCATGTGGAAGGCGTTGCCACGGGAGGCGTACCCGCGGATCTCGGCGTAGATGTGCGCGTCGCGGCGGCGCGCGCTCTGCAGTTCCTCCAAGACCAGGACCGCCGAGCCCTCGCCGAGCACGAACCCGTTACGCGTACGGTCGAACGGCCGCGCGGCGGTGCCTGGATCGTCGTTGGTGTTGGACGTGGCCTTGATGGCGTCGAAGCAGGCAACCGTGATCGGCGCGATCGGCGCGTCGGTGGCGCCGGCGATCATCATGTCGACCGATCCGTCGCGGATGAGGTCCCAGGCGTGTCCCACCGCGTCGATGCCGGAGGTGCACCCGGCCGACACGACGGCGTTGGGTCCTTCCGCGCCGGCGGCCCAGGCCACCTCGGCCGCCATCGAGCTGGGCACGAAGTAGTCGTACAGGTCGGGGCCGGCGAGCCGGTGGTCGACGAGCCAGTCGCGCCCTTCGTGGCTGACCGCGCGGTAGCGCTCCTCCAACCGCAGCGTGGCGCCAACGGCGGTACCGAGACTCACCCCGACCCGGTGCGCGTCGTCGCGGTCGACGACGAGGCCGCTGTCGCTCATCGCCTCCCGCGTGGCGGTGAGCGCGAACAGAGCGGCCCGGTCCAAGCGCCCGATGTCGTGCTCGCTGAAGCCGTACTGGAACGGATCGAAGTCACACTCGGCAGCGATCCGCGACCGGAAGCCGGTGGAGTCGAAGGCGGTGATCAGGCGGGTCATCGGGGTGCCCGCCACGATGCGTTCCCAGAAGGCCTTCGCTCCCAACCCGCCGGGCGCGACGACGCCGATCCCGGTGATGACGACCCGACGTTGACTCACGCAGACTCCCCCGCTCTTGCGGACCTGCTCATTGGTGCCGGTCTCCTACGATCGACGATGGAGTCGCGGGCTCGAGCCGAGGTCGAGCGTGTCTGGAGCGGGTGTCTCTCTCAGCCCGCTGCCGTTGGCCGGTTCGCTGCCGTGAGTCGTTCGAGGAGAGCTACGACCTCGCTCGGCGCGGGCATGGCGAGCGCCTCCGATCGCAGGCGTCGGGCCGCCGCCGCGATCCCCCGATCGTGAAGCGCCTGACCGACCAGGTCCCGCAGCCCGGTCAGGTCGTTGGCGTACAGGCCGGCACCGGCCCCGGCGAGACGGCGT
Source organism: Micromonospora sp. CNZ296 (assembly GCF_007827635.1). NCBI lineage: Bacteria > Bacillati > Actinomycetota > Actinomycetes > Micromonosporales > Micromonosporaceae > Micromonospora > Micromonospora sp. CNZ296. Next base: position 35,419 of record NZ_VISW01000034.1, on the reverse strand, counting down.
GCCTTCAGACCGGTGTCCCACAGCATGTCCGGCACGACGACCTGCGGAACGCCGTGCACCAGCGCGGTCTGGAAGGATCCCGCCCCACCGTGCGACACGACCGCCGAGCACAGCGGCAGCAACACGTCCAGCGGCACGAAGTCCACGACCCGCACCCCGTCGGCCTCGACGTCGTCGAGGGTGGCGATCACCTCGACGCCGAGGTCCGCGACACCCTGGAGGATCCGGCCGACGGAGAGCCGATCGGTGCCCCACACCTCGCGATGCGCCATGCCCAGCGTGATGCACACGCGTGCGGTGCCGGCCTCCAGCTCGCCGATCCAGTCCGGCACGACGGAGGCGCCGTTGTAGGGCACGTACCGCACACCGACGCGCGGCAGTCCGGTATCCAGCGCGAGCGAGGACGGAACCGGGTCGAGGGTCCACTGACCGACCACAAGGTCCTCGGTGAACCCGGATCCGAACCGGCCGAGCCACTCGGCGAGAGGGTCCTCGCGCAGGATCGCGGGACGGGCCGCGAGAGCCGCGAGGTAGTGCCGGCGCAGGTTGCCGAGGACGTCGAGGCCGAACAGGAAGCGGGCGTGCGCGGCACCGCACGACTTTGCGGCGATCGCGCCGGCGAAGTACATCGGATCCCAGATCACCAGGTCGGGGTGCCAGTGCGCGGTGAAGGCGACGAGTTCGTCGAGCGCCCGGCGCGGCATGGTGTTCTGCAGGACGACGTTCGTCCAGGCGGTCAGGGTGCCGTGGAGATAGTCGTAGGTCAGCGACTCGGTGCGGGTTTCGCTGATGTCGAAGGTGTCGAGCCACGACCCGGCCTCGCCGTCGGCGGGTGGGCGTTCCTCCTCGCGGGCCTCCGCGTCGCGAACGTGCTGCGCGACGTCGAGCATGTCGCCAACCGGCACGGCGGTCAGCCCTGCACCGAGGATGTCCTCGGTCGCGTCGGGTTGGGTCGCCATGCAGACCTCGTGCCCTGCGGCACGCAGCGCCCAGGCGAGCGGCACCTGATTGTTGACGTGGGAACTGGACGGAAACGGCGTGAACAGCACTCGCATGCGCGCACCATGCGGCCGCACGCTCGACGTGACGCTGAGCGACGCTGGAGCCGGTCAGGCCTCCAGGGGCTCCCGGATCGGCGGATCGGAGAGTCCCGCGATCTCCAGGATCCGGGCCGCCGACTTCCTGGTGCTGGCGACCGGTCCCAGCGGCGGGGCCTCGGCTGCCAGGCGGCGCCGCGTCCGGTCGTACACGTCCAGGCGCGGCGTCGACTTCATGGCGTTGCCGAGAGTCGTCGCGTGCGGGCCGGGTTCCAGCATCGTGACCCGGACCCCGAAGTCGCGGCTCTCGTCGGCCAGGGCCTCGCTGAGGGCCTTCAGGGCGGCCTTGCCGGCGCCGTAGAGACCGTAGCCGCCCCGCCCCTCACCGGCTCCCTTCGATGTCACCTGGAACAGGTGACCGGCGCCACGGGCGCGCAGCCGCGGCAGCACCGCCTGCGACACCCACAGCGCGCCGAGGAAATTCACGGCGAGGTGATCATGCACCTGCTCCTCGGTGTACTCCTCGACCATTCCGGCGAGCAGCTCGCCGGCGTTGTTCAACACGACATCGAGGCCGCCGAGCTGGGCGACCGCGCGATCCACCGCGCCGAACACCGCCGCTCGGTCGGACACGTCGGTCGGCAGGGCGAGCAGCCGACCCGGATACTTCCGGTCGAGCGCGGCCAAGGAGGTCACGTCGCGAGCCAGGCCGGCTACCCGGTCACCGGCTTCGAGGGCCTCCTCGGTCACCGCCCGGCCCAACCCGCGCGATGCGCCCGTGACGAGCCAGACGCGTTCCTCGTGTCGTGTCACATGACGACCCTGTCACACGCGGCCGGTGCCGCGCTCGCACCGCGCTCGACGACGACGGCCACGGCCCTCAGGGGAGGTCGTCGCGGGTGACCCGACGGTGCCGCACCAGCAACTCGTCGCCCGCGGCAACGAGTTCGTCCTCGCACACGCACATGATGTCCAACCGCGGCTTACCGCCCTGCGGCGTCACCACGACCTGCGTGTAGCTGCGCACGAAGAGCACACCGTCGGCGCGCGGCTCAACCGCCGCCATCGTCAGCAGGTGCCTGACCTGCTCGCCCTTGTCCGCGAGCGCTGCGGCGGCGCTACGCACGCCCGCCTCCAGCGCTTGGCGGCCACGGATCGGCTCGGGCGCCGACGGCGGGACGAACACGCCGTCCGGAGTGAACATGGCGGCCCACTCGGCCGCCTCGCCGGCATCGAGCAGGTGCATGTGCCGGGCGTAGAAGTCTTGGACCCGGGCGTACGTGGGGGTCGTACCCGCGGTCTGATCGGTGTCCAGCGGCATGGAGTCCTCCATCGGCTTTCTCGGCTTCCGCTCGACGGTGCCCGGTACACATCGAACTTCCCTGGTTCCGGCCGCAAGCGACGCTCGACCGCCGTTCCGGCCGCCGCGCGCAGCATCGAGGCCATCCGACTGACGCGACCGCGGAGGTGCTGTGTGCGGCTGATCGACCTATCCTCAGCGATCGACGCATCGTCTGCCGAGCCCGACCCGGTGGTGCACAAGATGCTCACCCCGCGCGAGGGCGCCGAACACATGTGCGCCGAGATGCGCAAGCACTTCGGTATCGACTTCGACCCGCACGAGCTGCCCGACGGCGAGTTCCTGTCCCTCGACCGCCTCTCGCTGACCAGTCACACCGGCACACACGTCGATGCGCCGTCGCACTACGGTTCCCGTACCACGTACGGCGACGGGACGCCGAGGCACATCGACAGCATGCCGCTGGACTGGTTCTTCCGGCCCGGCATGGTCCTCGACCTCACCGACGCCGGGACGGGCGTGATCGACGCGGCCCGCATCGAGAAGGAGTTCGCGCGCATCGGCCGGCGTCCCGACCCGATGGACATCGTGCTGCTGCACACCGGTGCCGACGCCCGGGCGGGTACCCCGGAATACTTCACCCGGTTCGCGGGCCTCGACGGGCCCGCCACCCGGCTGCTGCTCGACCTGGGGGTGCGCGTCATCGGCACCGACGCGTTCAGCCTGGACGCGCCGTTCGGCGACATCATCGACCGCTACCGCAGGACCGGTGACCGGTCGGTGCTGTGGCCGGCGCACATGGTCGGGCGCGAGCGCGAGTACTGCCAGATCGAGCGCCTGGCCAATCTGGGCGAGCTACCCGCGCCGTACGGCTTCCGGGTCGCGTGCTTCCCCATCCGCATCGCCGGCGCCGGTGCCGGCTGGACGCGCGCCGTCGCGTTGATCGACGACTGAGGACCGAGGTGGACCAGTGAAGGGCATCATCCTTGCCGGCGGCTCCGGAACCCGGCTGCGACCGCTGACGCTGGCCGTGTCGAAGCAGTTGCTGCCGGTCGGTGACAAGCCGATGATCTACTACCCGCTGTCGGTGCTCATGCTCGCAGGCATCACCGAGATCCTGCTCATCTCGACCCCCGCCGACCTCGTGCAGTTCCGGCGGCTGCTGGGTGACGGCGCGCATCTCGGGCTCCGGTTGAGCTACGCCGAGCAGCCGCACCCGGGCGGCATCGCCGAGGCGTTCCTGATCGGCGCCGACCACATCGGTGACGACGAGGTCGCCCTCGTGCTGGGCGACAACATCTTCCACGGGCTGCGCTTCTCCGACCTGTTGCTGGAGACTGCGCGCGAGGTGGACGGCTGCGTCCTCTTCGGCTACCCGGTACACGATCCGGAGCGCTACGGCGTGGCCGAGACCGACGGGGACGGCCGACTCGTGTCCATCGCGGAGAAGCCGGCGAAGCCACGCTCCAACCGGGCCGTCACCGGGCTCTACTTCTACGACAACGACGTCGTCAACATTGCCAAGAACATCGGACCGTCGCCGCGCGGCGAGTTGGAGATCTCGGGCGTCAACCAGGTCTACCTCGAACGCGGGCGGGCCCGGCTGGTCGACCTCGGCCGGGGCTTCGCCTGGCTGGACACCGGTACGCCGGAGTCGCTGCTCCAGGCGAGCCTCTACGTCGGCACGCTGGAGGCCCGGCAGGGCGTGCGGATCGCCTGCATCGAGGAGGTGGCGCTGCGGATGGGGTTGATCGACGCCGCCGCCTGTCACCGGCTGGGCGAGGCGATGGCTGGTTCGAGCTACGGCCGTTACGTGATGGACATCGCGGGTGAGCTGGCCTGAGCACGCCTGAGCCGGCCCGTTCCCGGGCCGGCTCCGCCAGGCGTCAGGACGGAGCCGGTCAGCGACCCAGTCGCCGGTAGCGCTCCTCCGTCGCGTCCTTCTGCGGCTTCCACCACCACCCGTTGCGGCGGTACCAGTCGATCGTGCCGGCCAGGCCGGCGGAGAGATCGGCGTACCGGGGCTTCCAGCCCAGCTCGGTCCGCAGCTTGTCGCTGTCGTTGGCATAGCGCGCGTCGTGCCCGGGGCGGTCCGTGACCAAGTCGAAGTCGTCCGCGGGCCGGCCCATCAACTCGAGGATCAGGCGCACGATCTGTCGGTTGTCGCATTCCTGCCCGGAGCCGACGAGGTAGGTCTCACCCATCCGGCCGGACCGCAGGATCGCGTCTATCGCCGTGTTGTGGTCGTCGACGTGGGTCCATTCCCGGACGTTGTCGCCCCGCCCGTAGACCTTCGGCCGGTCACCGGCGAGGACGTTGGTGATCTGCCGGGGGATGAACTTCTCGACGTGCTGGTAGGGACCGTAGTTGTTCGCGCAGTTCGAGATGGTGGCTCGCACCCCGTAGGAGCGCACCCAGGCGCGCACGAGCATGTCGGAGCCGGCCTTCGTGGCCGCGTAGGGGCTGGAGGGGTCGTAGCGGCTCAACTCGGTGAACCGCTCGTCGGAGTCCAGCGGGAGATCACCGAAGACCTCGTCGGTGGAGATGTGGTGTAGCCGCCGATCGTAGCGGCGTACCGCCTCGAGCAGGTTGAACGTGCCAACCAGATTCGTCTGCACGAACGGCGCCGGATCCAGCAGCGAGTTGTCGACGTGGGATTCGGCCGCGAAGTGCACGACGGTGTCGCTGGCCGCGACCAGCCGATCCAGCACTTCGGCGTCACGGACGTCGCCGTGCACGAACTCGATGTGATCGAGGATCGGCCGGAGGGAGCTGCGGTTCCCTGCGTAGGTGAGCGCGTCCAGCAAGATGATCCGGTATCCGGGATGACATCGGCGGACGTGGTGCGCGAAGTTCGCGCCGATGAAGCCCGCTCCGCCGGTGATCAGCATGGTCGTCATACGGGCACGCTAACGATCCCGGCCGCGACATCACTGGAACGCCGATGGACGCATCGTCCGCCCGCTCTTGAGCCTTCCTTGAGCCGGTGCCGCCAGGCTTCGGCGACCGAGTCCGCCACCCCCGAGGAGCACCGTGACACGTCGCCTCTTCACCTCCGAGTCGGTGACCGAAGGCCACCCGGACAAGATCGCCGACCAGATCAGCGACGCCGTCCTCGACGCCCTGCTCGCGCAGGATCCCCAAAGCCGCGTGGCGGTGGAGACGCTGATCACGACAGGTCAGGTCCACGTCGCCGGTGAGGTGACCACGCGGGCCTACGCGGACATCCCCCAGATCGTCCGGGACACCATCCTGAACATCGGGTACGACTCGTCGCGGAAGGGCTTCGACGGGCTGTCCTGCGGCGTGAACCTCTCCATCGGCGCGCAGTCGCCCGACATCGCACGCGGCGTGGACCGGGCGATCGAGCGGGTGGCCGGCGGCTCGGTGCACGCCCTCGACACCCAGGGCGCCGGCGACCAGGGGATGATGTTCGGCTACGCCTGCTCGGAGACACCCGAGTTGATGCCGCTGCCGATCGCGCTGGCGCACCGGCTGGCCCGCCGGCTCGCCGCCGCGCGCAAGGATCGGACGATCCCCTACCTGCGGCCCGACGGCAAGACCCAGGTCACCATCGAGTACGACGGCTCGCGCCCGGCCCGCCTGCACACGGTGGTGGTGTCGTCCCAGCACGCCGCGGACATCTCACTCGATTCACTGCTGGCCCCGGACGTGCGCGAACACGTGATCGAGCCGGAGCTGACCGGCCTGGGCGTGGACGTCGAGGACTACCGGCTGCTGGTGAACCCGACGGGTAGATTCGAGATCGGCGGGCCGATGGGCGACGCAGGCCTGACCGGCCGCAAGATCATCGCCGACACCTACGGCGGATACGCTCGCCACGGCGGTGGCGCGTTCTCCGGCAAGGACCCCTCCAAGGTGGACCGCTCGGGGGCGTACGCGATGCGCTGGGTCGCCAAGAACGTGGTGGCGGCCGGCCTGGCCGAGCGTTGCGAGACGCAGGTCGCGTACGCGATCGGCAAGGCGCGCCCGGTGAGCTTCCTCGTGGACACGTTCGGTACCGAGAACGTCCCGACGCACCGGATCGAGCGGGCGATCGACGAGGTGTTCGACCTGCGGCCGGCCGCGATTATCCGCGACCTGCGCCTGCTCCGCCCGATCTACCGGCAGACCACCGTCTATGGCCACTTCGGCCGGGAACTGCCCGATCTGCTGTGGGAGAACACCGATCGCGCACAGGACCTCAAGGACGCCGCGGCCTGAACAGAACGGCGGGAAAGCCTGCCACGCTTCCTCGGACAGCGCGCGCGTCATGACCATCCGCGTGCTGGTCGCTGACGACCAGGACATCGTCAGAGCAGGGCTCTGCATGATCCTGAACGCCCAACCGGGCATCGCCGTCGTCGGCGACGCCGCCGACGGCCGCCGGGCGATCTCCATGGCCCGTTCGCTGCGTCCCGACGTGTGCCTGCTGGACATCCGCATGCCCGAGGTCGACGGGATCGAAGCCACCCGCCAGCTCGCCGGAGCCGACGTCGCCGATCCTCTGGCCGTCGTCGTCATCACCACCTTCGACCTCGACGAGTACGTCTACGGCGCGCTCAAGGCAGGCGCCCGAGGCTTCCTCCTCAAGGACGCCGGCGCCGAGATGCTCACCCAGGCCATCCATGCCGCCGCCCGCGGCGACGCCCTGATCGCACCGAACATCACCGCGAGGCTCCTGTCCTCCTTCGCGAACAGCCGCCCGCGCTCGGTGCCACCTGAACCTGTCGAGCCGCTGACCGCTCGCGAGGAACAGGTCCTGCTGGCTGCCGCTCGCGGGCGGACCAACAGCGAGATCGGCGATGAGCTGTCCATCAGCCTCAGCACCGTCAAGACCCACATCGCCGCCCTGATGCGCAAGCTCAACGCCCGCAACCGCGTCGAGATCGTGATATGGGCCTACGAGACACGCCGCGTCGGCACCTGATCGGCCCCCGCAGGCTCGAGGTGCGGAAACCAACGCTGACCACTTCGGTCTTCCTGGGAGGTCTCCGGTCGGATCAGCCGTCAGCGCTCCGCCGCCATGCAAGCGCTGGCGATCCGACAGGGCCGTCGCTCACTGCCCGAGAGGGCGGTAGCGAAGGTGTACGACGCCGTTTCGGAATCGGCGCTCATCGAGGAGCTCAAGGTCGACGCGCATGCCGGTCGGCAGGCCCGGCTTACCCCCGCCGACGACCACGGGCCAAACGAACAGCTGGCACTCGTCGACCAGCCCGGCCTCAAGAGCCTGCGCCGCGAGGTTTGCACCTCCAACGGTGAGATCGCTGCTGGCCGTGGCCTTCAGTTCGTGTACCGCCTCGGGGTCGAAGCGGCGTTCGAGTCGGGTGTCTGCGGTCGACACCGCCGCGAGGGTCGTGGAGTACACGACCTTTCTCGCTGCCTGCCAGGCGCTTGCGAAGTCGGCCATGAGGTCGGACTGCGCGGCCAGAGCGGCGTCGGTCTCCCAGACGGCCATCGCCTCGTACAGCCGCCGCCCGTAGAGGAACGTGCCCACGAAACGCAGGAGATCGGTGTAGACAACGAATAGTTCGTCGTCCATCGGCAACCAGGCGAACGCGCCGCGTTCGTCCTCCATGTAGCCGTCAAGCGACACGTTATTCACATAAATCAGCTTTGCCATGCCCCTACCTCTCGATGATCAACCGCAACAGCCTGGACACTCATCAGCGTGGTACCGCCTGAAGCCGGGCCACCGGCTCCTCCGGCACAGCGAGCGCCCGGAGCCCGCATACAGAGCCCGGCCCGCGGTCGGCGCGCTGACCGCGGGCCAGGTGGCAAGGTCGATCGGCCACCCGCAAGTTGTCGAAGACCGCGTGCATCACCTGCGCCGGTGCCAGCCCCAGCAGCGCGGCCCGGCCCGCGAAGTAGCCGTCCCAGTAGTCGCGCATACCGAGGGCCAGGAACGCCTCGTTCGGCACCTCGGAGAAGGTCACGGTGGCAATGGGCCGACGAGATCGAGCATGCAGTGGACCTTGACGCACGGGCGCATCACCCATCACCTCCTGTGACCGCGACAGCACCCTCGTAGGCTGTCCCTCACACTGACTACGAACGCCCCTGCCCGAATCCGACAGCCGCTGCCCTACCTGTCAGGCTTCCCGCGTCCGCCACCCTGCAAGCCAAGCGGGCCCGACGACCCCACCTACCCGGCGAGGATGCACGCCGAGCCCAGGCCGTGGCCCAGCACAGGGCCAAAGCACGGTAACTGGTGCCCCGGCTGGCGTCGACCAGCACACGAGGCCACCGACCTGACCGCAGACCACCCGCGGGCAGTCGGCCGGGGCGGAGGCGAACGCCAACCCCTCGCCGTCCTCTGCGTCTGTACGGTTCCCACACTCAGGGTGACGTCGCGCTAAGTGCGAATGCGGCGCGACCGATCGTCGTACAGGCGCCAGCCGGCGGCGGTCATCGAGACGGCGAAGAACACGGCGAAGAACAACGTCTTCGGGTCCGCGGTGATCTTCAGGTGGGCGAGGCCAGAGGGTGCGCCCGGGATCTCCTCCTGGCTGACCACGTTGATTGTGGCCCAAAGGTCGCCGTGGGCGATAGCGCTGCACATCTTCCACGTGAGCACGAACGGCACTCTGCCGCCCGGCATGGTGTCGCCAGCTGCTTCGACGACTTCCCCGTACGTCAGCCGGCGCACGGCGGTCTTCGGATCGACACCTCTCCGCCGCGCGATTTGTTGCTCTATGCGGGCCTCCGCGGGTTTGCGTCCCTCCGGCGCACCGAGCAGTTCCCTGACCGCCTCGCCGCCCTTGATGTCCAGAGCAGCGAAGCGCAACCGCCGGCGGACTCGCTCGGCCCGGTCGTCCGGCGCGAGCAGCCATACCGCAGCGCTTGCGTTCTCCAAGGCGGCTCGGGCCAGCGAGTACGGGGCGTACATGTGCATGACGTGCGCGTCTTTCAGGACGGTGCGCAGGCAGTGCAGGTGGTCGACGGCGTGCGAGAGGGCCTGCCAGGCAGCCTGGCTGAGCTGGTACGGATGCATCTCCTTGTTGTCGCGGCTCAGCGTGCTGCGCTCCTGGGGGCGTTCGTGCGGCCCGGCAGGGTCCATGCGCTTCAGCCAGGGATCGATGCGGTCGAGGTGCCGGAACATCTCGGCGGACGGTGGCCCGCTACTGCCGGGCGATGGTGCGGGCCGAGTCGCCGGACGCATCGGCGGCGATCATGGGGCGGGCCACCGCGGTTACTCAGCGACACGACAACCGACTGGAGCCTGAGGTCGCTGGCACACCCTCTAGAGCGTCCTAGGACGTGGTCTCCTCGTTCATGCATGTGGAGCCGTCTTTCATCAGCCATCCTGCGATGGTGTTGTAGTCCGCATCGGTGAGGCCATGGCGTGGGTTGACACGATGCAGGAGCGCGGGAGAGCTGTGGTTCGCGGCCACCCAGGACCGGTCGGCGTCGGTAATCTCGTCGTCGACCCAGACGAACCGGCGTCCCGCGGCCCATTCGACGAGGTGGCGGGTCTTCCAGTGCAGCCGACCGTCGTCGTCATCTTCGTCCGGCCAGTCGACGATGGGCAGCTGAGGCAGACCGAGCCGCGGCGCGAGTACCTCGTTCGCTTCGGCCATCCAGGTCGTGGCCCAGACCATGTCGCACGGCAACGCGGCCAGGCGACGGCCGTGTTCAGGGCTGAGTCCGGCCAGCAACGGGTTGGGTTCGTCGTCCATCTGAAGCGGAACCTGTCAAGTCAAGTGAGACGTTTTCGTGGTCAGGTGTTCTGTAGTTCGGTGGGTTGAGCTGTGGGTTTGTTGATCCAGACGGTGTCGGGCAGGGCTGGGGGTCGGGGGCGGCGGGTGAACCGGTCGGGGTGGGCCCGCCAAGCGGCGTCGAGAATGCGTTGCCGCTGGTCGTGCACGTCGCTGGCGGTGCCGTAGTGCACCGAGGCGGGGGTGTGCAGACCGATACCTGAGTGGCGGTGCTCGTGGTTGTAGTAGGTGAAGAACTCGGTGCAGAACTCGCGGGCATGGTGCAGGGAGGCGAACCGGTCGGGGAACGCGGGGCAGTACTTCAACGTCTTGAACTGTGCTTCGGAGTACGGATTGTCGTTTGACACCCGGGGCCGGGAGTACGAGCGGGTGACGTCCAGGTCGGCGAGGAGTTCGGCGACGGGTTTGGAGGTCATCGACGAGCCGCGGTCGGCGTGCAAGATTTCGGGTCGGGCCTGGTTGCGGGTGATGGCGTCATCGATCACCTCGCGGGCGAGCATCGAGTCCTCGCCGGTGGCGACGTGCCAGCCGACGACGTACCGGGAGTACACGTCGATGATCACGTACAGGTGGTAGAACACGCCCCGCACCGTGGTTTTCAGGCGGGTGATGTCCCACGACCACACCTGCGACGGCCCGGTCGCGGCCAGCTGCGGAATCGTGCGTGGCGGGTGGGTGGCCTGCCTGCGGCGTTCCCGGCTCTCGCCCGCCTGGCGCAGGATCCGGTACATCGTGGACTGCGAGCACCAGTACATACCCTGGTCGAGTTCACGGGCCCATACCTGCGCCACGGACATCTCCGCGTACTCATCCCGGTGCAACACATCCAGCACCTGCTGGCGTTCGGCTGGGGTCAGCGTCGACGGCGGCGGTGTTTTCGGCCGCAGTGGTCGGGACACCACGGGCGGCTGCTGACGCCGGTAGTGCGTGGCGCGGGACCGGCCGGTCAACCGACACGCCCCGGCCACACCCAGCAGCGGCACCAACTTGTCGAACGCCTCACTCAGCGCCGGCGTGGCCGCGTCGGGGTGTCCTCCGCGCTCTCGGACAGTGTTTCCAAGAGCGCGTGCGCTTTTCCCATGATCTCCAGGGCGGCCTTCGTCCGCGCCAGATCCGCTTCCAGACGTTCGTTACGCCGCCGCAACCGCTCCAACTCGGCCGCTTCCGCGCTACGGCGCCGGTTTTCACCCACCGGGCTCTTACGGGCGCCCAACGCGGTCAACGCCCCGGCGTCCCGCGCGGCACGCCACTCCAGGATGTGGGAGTGGTACAGGCCCTCCCGACGCAGGATCGCCGCCCCCTCACCCGTAGCCTTCGCCGCGTCGTACTCCGCCACAATCTGCAGCTTGTACTCCGCGGTGAACGCCCGCCGCTTCGGCCGTCCGCCCTGCTCACCAGGCGTGTTGGGTAGTGTCACGATGATCCTCTTCCTGTCTCCCGTCGAGCCTAGCTCGCTCGGGAAGGCTGTCTTATCTCAGCCTGGCAGACAGGGAAGCGCGGCGCCGGCGAACGGCAGGAGTGTTCCGTCCACGTCCAGGAACAACAGCGGACGCGTACCGATCCCGTGTGCGGCGAGGCGGCGTACGCTCGCCTCACCGAAGTCCTCATCCGGCCAGATCTGGTCCGCGGCCCAGTCCAGCCACTGGTGCGGCGGCTCGTCAGCCTGGAAGTACGCGATCCGCGCCGCCTGGTCCATGGGGGCGGACTCCCACCAGTGCCACCAGAGCATCAGGTGCCATTCTCCGTAGCCCATGCGCCAGCCGATGCTGTACCGCTCGATCTCCGGGTGCGCTCGCCATGGCGGTAGAACCCGGCTGTGAGTGTCAAGCTGTTCGCGCACCGCGGCGTCGAGAAGTTCGCGGGTCCGTTCGTCCACTAATTAACGCTCCTTCACGGTCCGGCAGCTCAACCCGGCTCCACCCCATGGTGGGGGTCATTGCTTGTCCGACGTCCGCGAGGGCCAGGTCGCGATTCAGCAGCTCTCACGAGTTGGTCGCGGCAGCCAGGCATGGGCGCGCCAACGGCTGCCCACCCCACGTGAGCACATACGCGGTCACGCGGGTCGCCCGTTCTGTTCCCGTAGCCAGTAGGCGGCGGTTTCGCGGACGTCTTCGTTTGGGTCGTTGAGCGCCTCGCTGATCACGTTCGCGTGCCGGTAAGACTCCTTGCGCCAGCCACGCAGGGAAAGGATCGCCAGCCGTCGCACGGTGGCGTCCGGGTCCTGGCTGACCGTCTGTCCGAATAGCGGAAGGACCTGCCTCGCGACGGCGGCACCGAGACGCCATTCGCCGAGCACGCACACCGCGTGCCGGCGGATGACGACGTACGGCGAGGCCAGTCCGCGGATCGCTTCGTCGACCTCGCCGACGGTGATGTCGCAGTACCCCCGCCCTGGCTTGAGCTCCTCGGCCAGCGCCGGCACATACGCCGGCCGGCGCTCGATGACGTCCTGCAAGGGCCGGTAGTCCAACCGCCGTGCGATGACCGCCTGGTTGCGGAAGCTGGTGTACGGGGCGGCGACGGCGGTGATCACAACCTCCTGCGGAAGACGGTGGATCTGGTCGAGCACGAGATCGAGGCGGCCCAGCCGCGCCAGCGCACGGCCCGCCCACGACTGGTCCGGTCCTTCCCGCTCGGTCAGCGCCTCGTGCAGTGCCCGCAGGACGCCGCCGTCGGGTTGGCCGATGTCGGCTAGCAGCTTGGCGGCCCGCCACGCCCGGTCCTTGGCAGAGAGCAGGGGGATCAAGGCGGGAAACGCGGCCAGCCCGAGATCACGCAGCGCCACCTGGGCGTCCTCGCCGCTGATCGGGCCGTCAAACGCGTCCAGCCGGGCGACGTAGTACGCGGCGCGTCCGGCCTCCGGTAGTGCGGCGACCCGGGCCATCACGACCGCCCGCTGGTCGTACTCAGGGATGTGCCGGCTCACCTCACGTTCGGTGAGGACGCGTTTGATCAGCGTCTCGTGGTACTCGTCGTCGAGCAGCAGCACCACGAAGTCCCGGTCGGTGACGCCGCTGGTGCGAAGTGCGACCCTGGCTCGCTTACACACGCGCACGAGCATCGACAGGTACCGGCGGAACGTCGCCTCCCACTGCCGGGTCGTCCCTCGGCAGGCCTCCGCGGCCAGCTGCCGTTCCCAATCCCGGGTCAGGCCCTCGGCGAGCCACTCGTCGTCGTAGTGGTCCCAGTCGGCGGCGTTCCACCGCACATCCGTCTGCTCCTCGGCGGGAAGCTGCGCCAACGCTTCGACACTGTTCATCGCGAGGCTGGGCAGGGTGATCTGGCCATCGGTCTCGCGGTAGATCCGGTCCAACGCCGCGGCGTAGAACCGCTCGTCAGGATGTTCGGCGATGGTCGACCGGACGGCTTGCACCAGGGCGTCTACCAGCACGCGCTCGAAGCTCGCCCAGTCCAAGCCCACCGCCACCCCGCTATCCTGCCCGAAACGGCCGCTCCCCTCCCCGATGGCTGCCCCGCCAATCCCGTCCGGCCCGAGAACCGCCCGGGCCGAACCCGATGTTGGTAGCGCCCTGGCCTGGTCTTGCATCGCTCGGGATGCGGGCAGTAGGCGCGCGTGGAGTCAGTTAGCCGTTGGTCTTGGTGGCTGCGGGGACGCGGCCAAGGGCGCGGTCTTTGTGTCGGTAGGTCACGATGGCGACGACGACACCAATACCGCGTCAGAACGGCCCACTACCAGTGAAGACTCTGGCTCCACCAGGTGCGGCTGGAGTACTGAGCGGTTCAGCACCAGAACGCCTGACCCCCTGGTCGAATTGCGATGATTTTGCGGTCACCCGCGCGGCGCTCGGTCCACAGGAGCGTCGCGACGCTGAGCTGCACGGCTCGGCGGAGCGGGGATGATGCCGTCAGTACGAGTCGCGGCCGCCGCAGTCGCAGTCGCAGGCTTGGATTTGCGGCGGTGGAGCGTGAGAGTCATGACCAGCACGACCAGCGCTCCGACGATCAGCCCGAGGATCGCGCTGGCCACCGTGTTGACGAGCCAGCCGACGAGCCCGCCGAGAACACCCGTGGCGTCGTGGGCGGCCACCTCCACGTGGTGCACGGCCTCGTACAGGAAGTGCAGGTTCAGCTCGTTCGTGCCCAGCAGCAGGATGTGCCCGCCCACCCACAGCATCGCCGCGGTGCCGACCACCGTCAGCACGGTGAGGACTACCGGCATCGCCCTCACCAGACCGCGGCCGAACGTGGCGACGGCGCCGGAACGTTGCGACAGGCGCAGTCCGGCGTCGTCCATCTTTACGATCAGGGCCACCACGCCGTATACCAGGACGGTTATGACGACGGCGACGACAGCCAGGATCGCCAGGCGGGACCAGAACGCCTCATCGATCACCTCGTTCAGGGTGATGACCATGATCTCCGCCGAGAGGATCAGGTCGGTCCGTACCGCCCCGGACACCAGTGTCGTCTCGTCCTGCACCTTCTCCTCGCCCGCGCCGTGGGCATCGTGATGGGCGATCTTGGCCCACACCTTCTCCGCGCCTTCGTAACAGAGGTAGGCGCCGCCGAGCATGAGGATCGGAGTGAGCAGCCAGGGCACGAACTGACTGAGCAGCAGCACCGCCGGCAGGATGATGAAGAACTTGTTGCGCAGCGACCCCAGGGCAATGCGCTTGATAATCGGCAACTCACGCTCGGCCGCCAGGCTCCGTACGTACTGCGGCGTGACGGCAGCATCGTCGACGACGACGCCCGCAGCCTTGGCGCCGGCCTTCGCGGCGGCCGCCCCGATGTCATCGATCGACGCGGCAGCGGCTCGGGCCAGCACCGCCACGTCATCCAGCAGGGCTACGAGTCCACCGGCCAAGGGAGGGGTCCTTCCAGGGTTGCGCAGAGTTCGAACTGGCCCATTCTCGCTCAGGTCCTTGCGCGCGGCACGCCACCGCCCGGGTCTTATATCGGGCGAGAGCTCGACCCAGTACGTGGCCGTAGAAGTACCTGCGTGTACTTCTGCCTCCAGTTCGCGGGTAAGGCCGTGTTCGGCGAGCAGTTCGGCGAGGTCTCCGGCGGCGAGTTCGTTGCCGGCGTCCAGGCGTTTGCGGTGCAGGCCGATGGCCTCCTCGATGCGACCGTGTTCGGCGAGCAACTTGGCCACACTTGCGGCAGCGCCCACCGCCGCCCCGACGGCGCTCGAAGGACCCACAATCGCCGGGTGCGACGCCAAACTGGCGCGCTACCGGGCGGCGCTCGACGCCGACGCCGACCCAGGCGTCGTTGCCGGCTGGATCGCCGAGACCCAGGCAGAACGCGAACACGCCGAACGGCACCAGCACACGCCAGCCGAAGAGAAGACCAACGCCCCTGCCCGCTACAGCGAGGAGCAGATCATCGCCGTCGTCGAGGAACTCGGAGACCTCGTGGCCGCCCTACGGAACGCACAGCCGGAACACAAACTGGAGGTCTACCGCAGCCCGTTACAAGATCATCCGTTGCTTCAGGCTCCGCCGGAGGCGGATCGCAGAGAAGAGACTCTGTGGCGGCCTGAGGTCTACGACTAACGGTCAAGCTCGGGTTGGCGCCCGCGCGTCACGACGTGCGGGCGAAGTAGCGGTCCTGCGCTACGGACTGCCCCGCAAGTGAGTGGGCAGAAACCGCTGGTTCGGCGACGGGCGACCACGCTACGGTTCGCGGGTGAGCACCCCGCTCCGCGCGACGAGGCAATCGTTCGCGGGTCGCGATCTTCGGCACCGCACCCTGGATGGGCACTCGTTCAAGTTGTGTGACTTCCGTGGCGCCGACCTTCGGGGCGCGTCTCTTCGCGGTGTCAGCTTTGCCGGCTGCGATCTGCGGGGCGCCGACCTGCGTGACACCGACCTGTCCTACGCGCGGTTCGGCTACGTCAGGACGCACGATCCGGAGTACGGACGCACGGACGTCACCGGGGCACGGTGGGACGGAGCCGACCTTCGAGGCGTCACCGCCGAGCGCGTCATTGGGTGGCCGAACGATCTCTAGATTCCGGGGTTACGTCCAGTTGATGTTGGGCCACCGAGCTGTCATCGCGTTCACCCGCCTAACCGCGCTACCCCAGCTAGCTGGCCCTGTTGCTGGACGTGCGCATCGTTGGGTGGCGTTTGACGGCCTAGAACGGATTGAGTAAGGGCTCAGCAATCTCGTGCTGGCTTGGCCGTGACGCCAGCGCGTGGACGCCATCCGCGATGGCCGTCACTACAACTCACGCCATCCTCCTGCCCGGCCAGGGTCGCCCGTCCGGACGAACTCCTCGACGACCTGCCAGGCGCCTTCGAGGTCGAGAATGAAGTCCGCGGCGAACTCGACCAGGTCGTCCAGCACCAGTACCTGCGCATTCATGCTCGCAGGTTCGTCGGCGGCCAGCAGGGATATGGCGTCCTCGCCTGTCATCAGATGGACGACCGCCGCGGACTCCGTGAACCCGAGCGTGAGCACAGGGAAAACATCGCCGGCCCGCACTTCGACGTACCCGCGCCCCTGGGTCCGCAGTCCATCGAACCGCTCGATGAGGCCAGCGATGCCCGAGCGCTCCACCGCTGCGAACGTCCCTGTCGTCGGAGACGTAGCACTCCACGAAATGTTCACCCGGCAACCCCCTCGATGATCACGACGACCCGCGCCCGTAGCTATTTCTCGTAGGGGTCCCAGTGAGCGGCGTAGTGCAGCAGCGAGCGTGCCAGCTCGGGATGGGTCGCCGCCCAGCGATTGTCGAACAGGATCCACTGGTCGAACCCGAAGAAGCCGTCGATGTATCGGGCGACCTGCGCGATGTGCGCATCCAGCCGTATCAGCGATTCGGCGAGACGCTCCGTGTGCAGCAGGTCGGTTATCTCCTGAAGAACGGCTTCATGCGCGGGGGCTCGGTCGAGACTGGCAGGTGATGGGGCGTAACCTGGCAGCTGGGCGTAGCGCTCCAATGCCCGACCCATATCGTGTTCCCCGGGAGCGACAAGCGCCCGTAGCAGCCGGACGTCGTGTGGCCATCGGTGGCTGCCGGGGCCATCGACGGCCAGGTGGGTGGCGAGGTCCGGCAGGCTCACGCCGGGAAACTGGATGGCACCGGTCAGATCCAGGTTCCGGTATAGGTCAGGCGACTGCCAGCACAGGCGGACCGAGAAGGTGCAGTCCGTGCCGGGCGGGGCGAGCCGGACGCTGCGGACGGGAACGCTGTGGCGGAAGACGGTCTCCGACCCGCCCGCGCCGGTGGGCAGCGGCCACGTGTCGTGCAGGAGGAACGCGAGCCGGTCAGGTGAGGCAGACGCCGCGTCGTCATCGACGAAGTAGTACGCGAGATCCACCTCGTCGTCATCGGTGCGAACCCTCAGGGCGTGCTCACCGAGCCGAATGAAGTCGCCCTTGTCGTCGCCCTCCACCCACAGGTACTCGGTCAGCAGCTGCCGCAGCTCGTCCACCGACTCCGGCGGCGGCAGGTTACGCTCCCCGGCCGCCTCAAAGATCGACTCCAAGCCGTACACATCGCCGCCCAGCTCACTGTCGATCCACCCCGTCGGGTCGTCGTGCTTCCAGCCGCGGCGAAACCAGTCGAGCACGTTCGCATCAGGCAGGGTGACAACGCGCTTACTGTATGGAGAATCCTCTCGCCAACGGCACACGAAGTACATGCGCTGACCCTAGGCAGCGGATCCGACAGGATCTTCCCGACCGCACCGAACGGCCGCTCCGGAACCACCACGCGATGACGCACGCTGTGGCGTCGCTTAGCCGGAGGCCGACGCACCTTGCTGGTACTCCGCCCACAACTCCTGCGCCTCGCGCGCCATCACCTGCGCACGGCGCGCCTTCTTCTTGCTGAAGCTTGGCGTGCCCCCGGGCCGTCGCGTCTGCCGCGATCCGCGACCGGACAGTTTCTCGAGCCGTGCCGCCTGATCCTCCAGCGCATACGACAAAATCTTGAGATTGGCGGCCCGGTTACCGGCGACGGCCTCGCGAGCGACCGCGATCGCTTCCTCGCCGAGCGCCAGCGCCTCGACCGTACGGCCGGCGTCGTCCAGCCACACCGCCTGCCGCCGCAGCATCTCCGCGTGTCGCGACAGGATTGCAGGCCGGTCGACCGTCGCTACCTCACGCTGCAGTTCAAGGGTCTCCTCGCCAACGGCCAGGGCCTCGTCGAGCCGGCCGGACCTGGCCAGGCCGTTAGCCAGGTTCAACAGCGACAGCGCCAGGTCCCGCAGGTGTCCGGCCCGGTTGTCCGCAACGAGTTCCCGACGCAACTGCACTGCCTCTGTCGTAAGGGCGAGGCTGGCCTGTCGATCCTCGGTGACGGCTCCCTGATTGCCCACCGCCTCGGCCAGCCTCGACAGGTATACCGCCCGGTCGACAGCGGCCAGAGCGCGATACAGCTTCACCGCCTCATCGGTCGCGGCCGCGGCCTCCGCCCGCCGGTCCATCTCGCTGAGCCGCCCGCCGTACGTGTCCAGACACGAGGCGAGGAGCGGATGATGCACCTCGGGCTGGGCTGCGACAAGTTCACGACTCAGTTCGACCGCCTCCGCGGCCGCCGCCAGAGCCTCCGCCGTCCGTCGTACTCCCGCCAGACAAACCGCCTGGTTCTTCAGAGCAGTCGCCAGGTAGCCGAGACGCCGCGGCTGGCTGCCCGTCATCGACTCACGGAAGTGCGCGACCGTCTCGGCGCCGACGTCGACCGCTTCCTCCCACCGCCCTGCCTCGAACAGCCGGTTCGCGTGCAGGCTCAAGACCCTGCCCAGGGCGTCGTGCATTTGCGAGCCGACCGGTTGATCCACAGCCAGCCTGCGCAGCAACTGCAGGGCACGGTCGCTGACCTGCAGCGCCTCGGCGTGCTGGCCGGTCGCCGCCAACGCCATCGCGTAGGGCTCAAGCAGGCGCGACAGCAGGACGTCAGGACATACGTCCATCAACGCCAACGCCTCACGGCCAGCAGTCAGCGCCTCCGGCGTTCGGCCACAACTCATAAGTCGCCTGGCGAGCGCGTCCAGGGCCTCCGCGAGCTGCTCCTCGTGACGGCGGTCGATGGCGTAAAGCTCCCGGGCCAGCCGGACCGCCTCCTCCGCACACTCCAGCGCCTCCGTCGGCCGGCCAGCGTCCGACAAGTAATAGGACAGGTTGCTGCATGCCAGGACGAGAGTGGGCAGAACCGTGCCACGGTCCCGTGCTGTCAAGCCAGACAACATCTCCACAGCCCGGCGGCCCGTCTCGACCGCATCGTCGAAACGACCAGCGCGCGACAGCTCCACCGCCTCATCGACCACCGCCCCGACCTGGCGCAGCGAAGCGTCAACCCGCGTCCCCCGCCGCAGCCATCTACGCCAACCCGTCGACTTCACTAGGGCGAATATAGGCCCAAATGATCAGCCCGTCGGCCCCCGTATGCCGAGCCGCAGACACTTCGGGCACGCCGAAGAGGTCACCGAGCAAGTGCCCTAGCCAGCAGGTATCCGGTGGGATTCGAGTCTCAGCGCGGACTACCACCCTTCCGCCATCTACGAGTTGACGACTCTCCGCGCGGAACAGCCGCCCCGATCCGCGGCCGGGGGGCGCCAGTCGGGTTCCACCAGCCCACCTAGTGCTCTGACCACAAACGTTGGCCGGGTTGGTCATGCGGCTCGGGTGGCGCGTTGGCCCCAGCGGCGTTGTCGTTCGCTGCGGATTTCGGCACGGTGGCGGCGTTGGGCGGTCAGGACATCGGGGTGGCGTGCGTTGGCGTTGCGCCAGCGCAGGTAGGCGTGCAGGTTGCGGGCCAGGACGGTGTGGTTGGGGTGATCCGAGCCCGCAATGACGAAGGTTCGTAGCGGCCCGAAGTGCGCCTCGATGGGGTTGGCACAGGAGGCGTAGGTCGGGGTGAAGCACATCTCGACCTTGTTCCGGGCCGCCCACTGCCGGATCTTGAACCCCTTATGGGCGGACAGGTTGTCCAGGATGCCGTAGATCGGTGCGCCGTCCGGGCGAGCGGCCCGGATCGACTTCAACGCGGCCAGGGTGTTCGCCGCGGACTTGCGGGTGCGAATGACGCCCCACAACTGGTCGTCGCCGATGCTGTAGCAGCCGTGGGACTGCCGCACGCCGTGCAGCTTGTGGTAGTTAGCCGGCAGCCTACGCGGGCGACCTTTCGGCGCCCAGCCGACGCCGCCGTGCGGTCGGACCGCCAGCGGCCCGAACTCGTCGAAGGCGAACGTGCGGTGCGGAAACTGCTCGATCACCTGCTCGATACGGGCCAGCTTGGCCTCGCGGTCGGGGTCGGTGGACTCCTTCCACGTCTTGGTGCGCTGGAAGGTGATCTCGTGTTTGCGCAGTAGTTGCCGCAGCCGCTCCCGGCCGACGACCACCCGCCGGTCCGGGTTGTGCGCCAGGTGCTCGGCGAGCTTGCGCACGCTCCATCAGGTGAAGGGCCGCCCCAGCTTCGCGGGGCGGGTGTTGGCCGTCACGACGATGAACGCCTCGTCGTCGCTACTGATCCGGCGGGGACGGCCACCCGCCCACTGAGGGTCCAGGCTGGCCATGCCGATCTCGTTGAACCGGTGGATCACCTGCCGCACGGAGTCCTCGTCGGCCTGCACGAGCCGGGCGATGACTGGCACGCTGTTGCCTCCCGCAGAGGCAAGCACGACCATCGCCCGCCGCAGCCGCACGGCCGAGCCCGTGCCCCGGCGCACAAGCCGTTGCAGCCGCTGTCCTTCTTGATCACTTAATCGACGTACCCGAACCGGCTCTGCCACCCCGACAGCCTGACGCCGCAACCCCAGCCCGACCGCCACCCAGGCCCGGCGTGTCACCAACACCGCGAACGTTTGTGGTCCGAGCACTAGCCGCGCCGAGGGCCCGTTCTGATAAGCGCGAGCGAGATCACGATCATGACGAGGCCGAGGCCAGCCAGGACAGTCGGCGCCTGCAGGAGCAGATCCTCCGTCGCGTACCCGTCGGGCGTGGCAGCCCGGGTCGGATCCGTCCTGTCGACGCGTACGTCGAGTAACTCCCCGACGCGGAACTCACTCTCGTCGAGTTCGCTGGAGAACCGCTCCCGATACCGCACGCCGTCGAACGTGTAGTCCACAGTCAGCCTCGTGGCGGAGAACGAACGCGTGATCCTGAACCGTTCGACGTGGACCACTTGGCCTGTCGTCTCGGCGCCGACGCGAACCCGCTCGTCGATCGCCTCGTTCAGCCGAACGGTGAGCAGCATCCCCACGCCGATCAGAAGGGTGCCGAGGACAACCGCGAGGACCAGCTTCAACTCTCGCCAGCCGAACGGGCTCTCCACCACCGGCCCTCCTCGCGTCTCGTCCGGCGGCCTGGCTAACTCCAGGGCGGCAGTGGTGCGACCGGGCGGACCGCGGTGAACTGATCGTGCTCATACCGGGTGGCGGCGAGCAGCAGCAGCCATTCGTCGCAGCCCTGCCACGGGTAGAGGTCGGCGGCACCGCCGCGTACGGCCCTGGGCCCGTCACCGGTGCGTGGGCGGGCATCCGCCGGGGCGCCCACAAAACCGGGAATCCACACGTCGGCGCAAATCTCGGCTGCCGAGCCCATCGCGGCCAGCCCGAACGCGTTCTCAGCGGCGGCTGTCCGCCGCTCATCGCCGAAGTCGTCGAGCAGATGGCCCTCGCCGGGTTTCTCGTCGCCGCGGAAGGTCAAGGTGGTGGTGCCGGCTCGGGCTGCGTACTCCCATTCGGCCTCGCTGGGCAGCCGGAATGGCACAGCTCGTCCAGGTCGTTCTCGGGCCGGGCCGTGCCGGAGTCCGCGTTGGCGTAGTCGTCCTCGTACTCGGGCAACCAGTGCTGGACCTGCGCGACCGTCAGCGGGTGCCGAGCAATCAGGAATGGTTCGACCCGCACCTACAGACCCATGCGAAAGGTCCCGCCCGGCACCGCCCGAAAGACCACGCCGGACGGGATATGCCGCCAGGCCGGCCGCCCGGCCACGATCTCTTCGGTCCACACGACGCCGAACGCTAGCAGTCCGGCATCACCAACCGCGCCGCCTGGTACGAGTACGAGCGCTCGGTCGGCACGGGGTCACGCTCCGGCGGTGACGGTCACCAGGCCGATGGTTACCGGAACGGTCGTCTCCCTCGCTGGGCACGGTCTTGCTGTTGGGTTCACGATTGCCCTGGCCACCGCCGCTGGTGGCGGCCGAATTCGGACTTGGATGCCGGTGGGAGGTTCGCGGCGCTCTTCTTCGGCGTACTCACGTACGGCATTGCCCAGCTGGTGTTGCTGGGCAGCTGCTTCGCGCTGTCCGGACGGCTCGACCGTGGGTCATCGTCTGGCCTCGTAGCTGGCTGGATATTGGGACTGGCCACGAGCCTGTACTACCTGTGCGGCGGGTTCGGCACCTAACGAATGCCCGGCCACCTGCACGCCATCACGCATACGGTAGGCGCGACCGAACGTTGCGCCCGGTCGGCGGCAGAAGATCAAAGGGATCCCTCCGCACAGTCAGATCCCGAGGCGTTCGATCAGCATCTCGATGTTGGGCGCAACCTCGATCCAGTCCGCCGCTGTGCTGAGGTAGATCACCGACGGTGCGGCCGACGAAGGTCTGTAGTCCAACGCAAACGGCCGGTCAGGTCCGAGGTCACCGATCAGGAGAGACCGGTCGGGATCCACGTCGCCGGGCGGGCTCTGCCGGTCCGGTTGACCGAGGTAGAACCCGCGATAGTCCTCAGGGATGTCATCGAGCCAGCGCCTGTTGGCCGTCATCCGACTCAAGGGAAGGAACTGCGGCGCTACGGCGTCATCACCGAAGACTTCCCGGTACGTCGACGACGAGCGGTCTGGAGCTACCCACCGCCCCTGCTGCAGCACCCGGAGCAGCGCAGACGGGACCGGCAAGCTGTCAATGATCATGTAACTATCGTCGGTGCTCCGAGCAGTCCCCCCACAAGACATCGACGCACACCACCAGCGGCATGAGCGGGGGGAAAAGCCGGCGAGCACAACTGCAGAGAGATTCAGGTGAATGCCAGCGGATGCCGAGCCAGCAGGGCCGCAGCGGCGATGTAGGTGAGTTAGCGCATGGTGCCTCCCGTGGACGGCTTCGCGGTCAGGCGACGCGGCGGATGCGGCGGATGGCGAGGTAGAGCAGCAGGGCGGCGACGGCGACGAAGATGCCGGTCTCGATGCCCTGGAACAGCCAGTACCGTGTTCCGGGCTGGTAGAGCTGCCAGTTGTAGGCGCCCGAGGTGATGCCGAGGTCGGCGCCGCACGCGAGGTACTGGGACCGGCGGTCGCGGTCCCTATCACGCAGGCCGGTGCCCGGGTTGACGCTGGACGCGCGGTGCCAAGTCCTCGGCTCTGACGCGGTTGCCGCCTCGCTTTGCACCTGGTCCCGCAGCTCCCAGACCGCTCCCAGGGGATGCCGGGCATGGTCCACTGTTCCGGCGCGTAACACGGGGGGTGCGGTGGAATGCCTGGTACGACGCTTCTGCCCTGGCAGGCGGGTCTCTGGGTGGCGGGTTGCCTCGAGCGTCTCGCACCGTACGTGCACGCGTGCGGCACGCTACGAGCGGCCGCGTTCTATCGAGACAGCGTCGACGCGTTCTGGACGGGGCACGGCGAGCTCGCCGCGCCCGACGCGGAACGGATCGCGGCAGTAGGCGCGAAGCTCAGAGCCCTGTGCGATGAGTACAGCGCCGAGGCGCAGATCTTCGAGGTTATGGTCAGGGCGGCCGAGGCTGCTCGGCAGCCCATGGCCGAACCCATGGAACAGCTTGTCACGTGGACGGTGGACCTCTGGTCGGAGCTGGGGTCCGACGACGACTCGGGAGACCGGGAGGCGCAGGCGCAGCGGGACACCCTGGCGATGACGCAGCAGCCTCCCGCGCAGGCGGCGGCCCAGATCCGGATCGTTTCCGCCCGGCTCGGCGCCGAATGGGCAGCCCGACTTGCCAACCACGGCCTGCTGAACGCCGACCCTGAGCGACCGGAGATCGTGATACCCCCGCACGATCTGACCTACCAGGTCGGTGACGTGGTGGCGGTGTCATGCCCGTGGACCCCAACGGTGACCACACGCGCCGGCAAGTACTACGCGGCGGTGCGCTGGCCGTGGGGGGCCGTGCTCGATCCCGACTCGGCGTACCTGCCGAACGGCAGCGTCGCCTTCCCCGTCGACGAATCTACCGAGCCGTGGTGGCCGTACCAGCTGCGCCCGCCGGCGGCCGAACTCGACGAGGGCGACCGGTGCGCGGTTGGCGTACCGCCGACCCGGTGCTACGTGGTGCGGTCCAACCGATACGACCCGCCGATGGACGACGGCTTCCTGCCGAGACTGACAGCGAGCATCGCGCTGCTGCCGGTCGGCAGCGGATACGCGGACGCGGCAGACGTGTGGCTGGAGCGTGCCGAGCCATTCGAGATGAAGCTGCTGCACCGCCCATACGGTGCGCTTCGCTCCGGTGACACCGTCGATGACGCGGACGGTCGCCTGCTGCAGTTCGTACCGCCGTTCCTGTTCTACGCCGACGGTGCTCGAGTGCGGCCGTCGTGGCCACTAGCTTTGGCGACCCGGGACGGGGTCACGCCACCCCCGGACGCGGTCGACGCCGTCGCCACCGCGACCGCCCTCGGCAGTCATGCCAACGAAATCGAGCGCTGGCTTACCTACAGCGAGGCTCCGTACACAGCCACGATCGCCGAAGAACTCTTCGACGAAACCTGAGCCATCCACGACAGCGAGCGACCGACGCCGCGCTGGTCGACGTGCACCCGACGCCCGCCTCCGGTCATCGGTTCAACGGTCGGACGCCCGGGCAATGACCGAGATCAGGTGCACTCATCTGCCGTCGGTAGGTCGGTGCCGCCCGAGGTCAGTTGGCGCCGGATTCAATCGGTGGGCTCGGCGGGTCGGCGTTTGCAGTTTTCCCCTTTGGGGTGGGCCGTTCGGTGGCGGCCTCAGTCAGCCAGCGGTGATCGTAGTTCAGGTGGTCCCAGCGGGACCGCAGCCACTGACGCTTGGTCGCGGTAGCAGTTCGCCAAAGGTATCGCAGCCCGTCGGCGAGTTGATCGCGTCGCTGCGGCGCAAGAAGCCCTGGAAGCTGGTGACAGAGGTCGGCGATCATATTGGCGCGCTCACGACGTCGGTCGAGTGCGTCCGCCGAATGGGCATCCAGCAGTGGCGCAGTGAGGAACCGGATCTCCAGGAAGCCCAGATGGAGTAGGTCCGCCGTCACCGCCTCCATCGCAGCCTGGGGCGGCTGATCCGACTCCATGACAACCTCCTCTGACGAGGAGAACAAGGATGCCTCACGCCGTCCGCTTCTGCCGCGATTCGCGCGGTCATGCCGCGATCCGGGTGGTTGCAGTTGACGACCCCGCCCCCTGGGGAGCGGGGCGCTGTCCGGCCCGCCACGTCACCGGACCTCGAACGTCGCCAGCCTCGCCCGCCGGTCCGCCGCGCTGGTCCGCCACCAGGGCACCGAGCAGCACCTCGACACCTGAATCAACCGCGCCCGCCACGCCGGATGCCCCGAATCCGCGGCTTCGCCGCCGGCCTGGATCACCGCAACACCCCCCGACAGCTCTCGGAGCCTGCTTCGCCGGCGAAACCGGATGGCGACGTGTGGCGGCGCCCGCGCATCATGACCGGGTGGACGCCCGGCGAGCGATCGCTCTGATCGATGACCTTCGGTCATTCGTTGATGGCCGCCGCGCGGAGGTGGCCCGTACGAGCGCTGCCGGAGTCGAGCTTCTTACCCGCTACCGGGATGGTCGGCTGGACGAGCTGTGGCTGGACCACGACCTGGGCGGCGACGACACGATCTGGCCGGTGGTAGAGGTCCTGGAACAGGCCGCCTTCGACGACCGCCCCTTCAACATCGGTGTGGTCGTCGTCCATTCCGCCAACCCGGGCGGTGCCGCAAGAATCGCGCTTGTCCTGAGGCGCTGGGGTTACCGGGTCCGCGTCGCGTCGGGTTGCTCAGACGTCGGCTACGACAAAGGCCCTCCGGCGAGCTGATCGATCCGGCCACGCCGTCACGTATAGCAGGCTGCGACCCACCGGCTGTCGCCCGGTAGATGTCGAGGCGATACCCACTGGGTAGGCTCCGAGATCGGCGCGGTGGTTGACGGTGGCGCTGAGAGACAGGGCCGCCGTCAGCAGGGATGAAGGGCGGGCCCCGGGCGGCTTGTTCTCAGGGTTGGCTCGACGGGACCGGAGCGGATGCAACTGTGAAAGGCAACCAGCGGACTGGCGATGCGAGCGCTGCCGCATCCACGCTGGACCTGAAGCCGCTTCAGAGTCGGCAGAGCCTACGCGAGGACGTAGCGCACGCCCTGCGCGCGGCTATCGTGGCTGGCAGCTTGAGGCCGGATTCGACCTACTCCGTCCCGATGCTGGCCGGACGCTTCGGCGTCTCGCCCACGCCGGTTCGCGAAGCGATCCTCGACCTGGCCAAGGAGGGCTTGGTCTCGATCGTCAAGAACAAGGGGTTCCGCGTCAAGGCCCTCAGTGAGCGGGATCTGGACGAGATCACTCAGATTCGGGAGCTTCTCGAGATTCCGGTGGTGGCCGACCAGACGGGCAGACTGTCGGAACCGCAGGTGCGGGAACTGCGGAGGTTGGCGGACAACATCGTTTCTGCTGCCGGACGTGGGGACCTGGTGGCGTACATCGAATCGGACAACGCCTTCCACCTGACACTGTTGCATGCCGCCGGGAATCAACGGCTGGTCGAGACGGTTGCCGACCTGCGCAATCACACCCGTTTGTACGGTCTCGACGCGCTGGTGGAGAGTGGAGGTCTGGTCGACTCCGCGAACGAGCATCTCGAGTTGATCGAGCTCATCGCCGGGGGTGACCGTGAGGCCGTGGTCGGCCTGATGCGGCACCACTTGCGGCACGTCCGAGGTATCTGGGCGGCCCGTCGTGAAGACTAGGACCAACGTGTTCTGTTGACACGTCCGGCCGGTCGGCTCCCGCTACGCCGCCACCGTGGCTCCTTGGAGTCAGCACCGGCACACCGAATGTGCTCGCCGGCAGCAGCTCCGGGCCCCGCTATCGCATACGGTCACGCCCTCAGCCGTTCATCGACTGCTTCGAACGGCGCCGAGCCGGGGCGATTGCACCTCTTGACGGGGCGGGCGCAGCCACTATGGTGCTATGTAACATATTACTGATGGAGGCCGCATGGAAATGGCGCCGTGGCGTGGGGTTCTCGTAGCGACCGCTCTTCCGTTCCACGCCGACCAGGGCATCGATTTCGGCGCTTACGCTGCACATGTCGGATGGCTCGCTGACAACGGCTGTCATGGCGTTGTCCCCAACGGTTCCCTCGGTGAATACCAGGCGCTCAGCAGCGAGGAACGGGCTTCGGTGGTGCGAACGGCGGTGCAAGCCGCCCCTGATGGGTTCGCCGTCGTACCAGGCGTCTCGGCCTATGGTGCCGACGAGGCACGGCGCTGGACCGAGCAGGCTGCGGAGGAAGGCTGCCCGGCCGTCATGTTGCTGCCACCGACGACGTACCGCGCTGACGAGGCAGCAGTGCTGGCCCACTACCGTGAGGTGGCGAAGGCAGGTCTACCGATCGTCGCCTACAACAATCCGATGGACACGAGGGTGGACCTGACACCCGACCTGCTGCGGCGTCTACACGACGAGGGTTTGATCGTCGCGGTCAAGGAGTTCAGCGGTGACGCCCGCCGGGCGTACCAGATCGCCGAGACGGCGCCTGGTCTCGACATCCTCGCCGGCGCGGACGACGTCGCGCTCGAATTCCTGATCGCGGGCGCGGTGGGCTGGATTGGCGGCTACCAGAACGCCATTCCGGCGAGCTGCGTTCGTCTTTACGAGGCCGCGACGGCGGGTGATCTCAGGACGGCCGTCCTCCTCTACCGGGCACTGCATCCGCTGCTCCGTTGGGATTCGCGCACTGAGTTCGTTCAGGCGATCAAGCTTTCCATGGATGTCGCAGGTCGTCCCGGTGGCTTCACGCGCCAGCCGCGCCAGCCGCTGGCCCCCACCGACGCCGCGGTCATCCGTACCACGACCGAACGGGTGCTCGCGGCAGGGCACCGCTGATGCGCAGTAGCCGCGTCATTCACGTCGTCGACTCCCACACCGAGGGAATGCCCACCCGGGTGGTGACCGGAGGCGCGCCGCTCCTGCCGGGCGACACCATGGCGCAACGTCGGGAGTACCTGACGAACCACCGGGATGACCTGCGCACGTTTCTGATGTACGAGCCGCGCGGGCACTCCGCCATGTCGGGTGCGATCCTCCAGCCGCCCACCCGCCCGGACGCCGATGTCGGTGTGGTCTTCATCGAGGTGTCGGGGTGCCTGCCGATGTGCGGACACGGTGCGATCGGTGTGGCCACCGTACTGGCGGAGACCGGGATGGTGCCGGTCACCGAGCCGGTGACCACGATCCGCCTCGATACGCCGGCCGGACTGGTGGTGGCGTCTGTCAAGGTCGAGCAGGGCCGCGCCACCGCTGTCACCATCCAGAACGTTCCCTCCTTCCTGGTGGAACAGGACGCCTTGGTCGAGGTCCCCGGCTACGGCCACGTCCGTTACGACCTCGCGTTCGGCGGCAACTTCTATGCGATCGTCGACCTGCCGGAGTTGGGCCTGCGACTGGACCGCATGGACAAACAACGGCTGCTGGAGGTGGGGCTCAGCGTGATGAGAGGCGTGAACGACACCGCCCGGCCCGTGCACCCCGAGCAGCCGCACATCTCCGGATGCCACCATGTCTACCTGGCTGCGGAAGGGGCGACCGCCCGGTTGTCACGCCACGCCATGGCCATCCATCCCGGCTGGTTCGACCGATCCCCTTGCGGGACCGGCACGTCGGCGAGGATGGCGCAGCTGCACGCCCGCGGGTTGCTCCCCCTCGGACAGGAATTCGTCAACGAGTCCATCATCGGCAGCCGGTTTTCCGGTCGGCTGGTCGATACGACCACCGTCGCCGGTCGGCCCGCGGTGGTGCCGACAGTCACCGGGCGGGCGTGGCTTACCGGTACCGCCCAGTTCTTCCTCGACCCCGAGGACCCTTTCCCGGCGGGATTCATGTTGTGAGTCTCATTCAGAGCCGTTCCCCTCAGAAGCCGGACGATGTCGTCGCGGAGCGTGTCCCGGTCACTCCTGATGGTGTGCGGAAGCTCGCTGATTCGGTCCGTGTCGCGCAGGACGCCTGGCGCCGTCGGGATCCCTCCGGCCGCGCCGCTGCCCTGAGTGAGGCGGCGGACCGGCTGCGGGCTCGGGCCGGTGAAGCGGCTGCTCTGATCGTCCGTGAGGTGGGCAAGCCGGTCGTGGAAGCGAACGCCGAGGTCAGCCGGGCCGCTGCGATCCTCGACTACTACGCCCAGTCCTGCTTCGCGGCGATCGGCGACCTGCTGGCGCCGACGCTGCCGGCGAATCAGCCGGGACTGCTGTTCACCGAACGTCGGCCGCGGGGCGTGGCTGGTCTGATCACGCCGTGGAACTTTCCACTGGCCATCCCGCTGTGGAAGGCTGCACCGGCCCTCGCCACTGGTAACGGAGTGCTGCTCAAGCCGTCGCCCGAGGCGCTGGCTTGCGGCGAGTTGGTGGCGGGCCTGTTCGACGGGCTGCTGCCCGACGATCTGCTCCATGTGGTGCCGGGAGGTGCGGACACCGGACAGGCCGTCGTCGAAGCGGCTGACGTCGTGTCCTTCACCGGCTCCGCGACGGTCGGCAGGGGTGTCGCCGTCGCCGCCGTTCGCGCCGGGCTACCGGTTCAGGCGGAGATGGGCGGACAGAACGCAGCGGTCGTGCTGCCGGACGCCGACCCTGCCACCACTGCCACGATGCTGGCAGGTGCCGCCATGGCATATGCGGGCCAGAAGTGCACCGCGACTCGGCGGATCATCGTGGTGGGCGATGCCACCGCGCTCACCGAAGCCCTGGTGGCCGCGGTGGCGGGGCTACGCGTCGGCGACCCGGCCGATGCCGGCGTCGCAGTCGGTCCCGTCATCACCGACGTCGCGCGCCGTCGAGTTCTGGACGGCGTCGCGGCAGCCCGCGCGGCAGGAGGCCGGGTTCTCACTCGTCTCGCGTCCCGGGCTGACGGCCTCTATGTGGCGCCGGTGCTGCTCGATTCGGTCGACCCTGGCCATCCGGTCGCGTGCGAGGAGACGTTCGGCCCGCTGGCCAGCATCTTCACCGTGTCGGACCCGGCCGCCGCGGCCGCTCTGGTCAACCACGTTCGGTACGGGCTGGTGACGTCCGTCCACGGCCGCGACATCGGCCGGTTGTTCGAGGTGGTCCGGGCCATCGACACCGGTCTCATCCGGGTCAACACGCCCACTACCGGAGTCGATTTCCACGCGCCGTTCGGCGGTGAGAAGGCGTCCAGCCAGGGCCCTCGAGAACAGGGCACAGCCGCACTGGACTTCTACACCTCGTTGCGCACCATCACCCTCTGTACTCCCCCACCCAGCCCCGCCGAGGAGGCCGCATGAAACGGGTCGACCTGCACACCGGTAGTCATGATCTGCCGGTCAGCCCCGCGTTGGAGGAGTTCATGCTCTCCGGGTGGGCTGACAGCGAGCGGCACGTCACACAGGTCGACGAGGTCGCCGGCTGGGCGGCGGTACGCCGGAGACAGCTGCACTGCCGTTTCTCCGGGGAACGGCTCGTCGTCCCGGCCGGAAGCT
Organism: Micromonospora sp. CNZ296; assembly: GCF_007827635.1. Classification (NCBI taxonomy): domain Bacteria; kingdom Bacillati; phylum Actinomycetota; class Actinomycetes; order Micromonosporales; family Micromonosporaceae; genus Micromonospora; species Micromonospora sp. CNZ296. The sequence continues at coordinate 4,759 of NZ_VISW01000034.1, read as the reverse complement.
TCAAGAGGCGTTCCAACGACCAGCACTATCGGTTCCGCCCGCATTCTGCCTATGTCTGGCTGACCGGCGACCAGTCCTCAGACGGGGTCCTGGTCATCGAGCCGGACGGTGAGGAGATGCTCTTTCTTCGCCCCCGATCCGACCGGAGCACGCCCGAGTTCTTCCGTGACCGGATGTATGGGGAACTGTGGGCCGGACGCCGGCCCACCTTGGGAGAGAGCCGTCGGCGGCTGGCTGTGACGACCCGTCATCTGGCCGAGCTGGAGTCGGTCCTGTCCGGGCGGGGCGTTCCGACCCGCGTGCTGCGTGGAGTCGACGTGCACGTGGATGGGCTGACGGCCGACGCCGCGGGGCCGGGCGACCTGGAATTCGCCGCGGTGCTGGATGAGATGCGGCTGGTCAAGGACGACTGGGAGATCGGCCAGCTGGAAGAGGCGGTGGCCATCACCACCCGCGGTTTCGAGGACATGGTGCGTGCCTTGCCGATGGCGAAGCGTACGTCCGAGCGTTACCTGGAGGGGGTGTTCTGGCAGCGAGCCCGCCTGGAGGGCAACGACGTCGGATACCACTCGATCGTGGCCGCCGGTGCGCACGCCGCCACCTTGCACTGGATCGACAACGACGGCGCGGTCCGCGACGGGGACCTGCTGCTGCTCGACGCCGGTGCCGAGACGAGGTCGCTCTACACGGCAGACATCACTCGTGTTCTACCGGTGTCCGGCCGGTTCAGTCCGCTGCAACGCGATCTGTACGAGTTGTGCCTGAAGGCGAACGACGCAGCTCTGGACTGCCTCAAGCCGGGCGCCGACTGGCGTGCGTTCCATCAGGCGGCGATGACCGTGCTGGCGTACGGCCTCGCCGACCTGGGCGTGCTGCCCGTGTCGCCGGAACGCGCCTTGACCGAGGAGTCCGGGCTCTACCGGCGGTGGACGCTGTGTGGATCAGGCCACATGCTCGGTCTGGACGTCCACGACTGTGCGGCTGCCCGCGCTGACAGCTACCTGCACGGACGGCTGGCTGCCGGCCAGGTGCTCACTGTCGAGCCCGGCCTCTACTTCCAGCCTGACGACGAGTTGGTTCCGGCTGAGCTGCGCGGAATCGGGATTCGGATCGAGGAGGACGTTCTTGTCACCGACAACGGCTGTCGAGTCCTCTCCTCCGGGCTACCTCGACGTCCCGACGAGATCGAGGCGTGGATGCACCGGGTGTCGTCGTGATCGACGCCGACGCGGACGTGGTGGTGATAGGCGCCGGGATGACCGGTGCCGCCTGCGCCTACTACGCCGCACGGGCCGGCCTGACGGTGACAGTGGTGGACCGGGCCGGCGTCGCGTCCGGCACCACCGGGGCCGGCGAAGGCAACATCCTCCTCTCCGACAAATCACCCGGCCCGGAACTCAGCCTGGCGCTTCATTCCGTCGCGCTGTGGCGCGAACTGGGCGAGACCATGGGCGATGCGCAGATCGAACTGGAACGGAAGGGCGGCCTGGTGGTGGCGGCCTCGGCGACAGAGCACGACACACTGTCGGCGTTCGCGGACCGCCAGCGTGCTGCGGGCGTCGAGGCGCACGCCGTCGCCTCGCATGAGTTGCCCAGCTACGAGCCGCACCTGTCCCCCCATCTCGTCGGTGCGGTGCACTATCCCCAGGACATGCAGGTCCAGCCCATGCTCGCCGCCGCACACCTGCTCCGTGCGGCCCGGGCAACGGTACTGACCGGCACCTGCGTTGTCGGCCTGCTCCGGGACGGCACCGGGGGGATTCGAGCTGTGCGGACTGATCATGGCCTGCTGTCAACGACCAGGGTGGTGAACGCCGCCGGCGTATGGGCTGGCAGAGTCGCCGCGTTGGCGGGCGTCGAGCTGCCGATCCTGCCTCGACGTGGCTTCGTCCTGGTCACCCAGCCGCTGCCGGAGCTCGTGCGGCACAAGGTCTACGCCGCCGGTTACGTTGCGAACGTCGAGCGCAGCACCGCTGGGCTGGAGATCTCCCCGGTGGTGGAGGGGACTCGCGCCGGCACGATCCTGATCGGGTCCAGCCGGGAGCATGTCGGCTTCGATCCGGCCATGTCTCTGCCGGCGCTGAGAGGGCTCGCAGCGGCTGCGATACGCCTGTTCCCGATCCTGGGCGGCGTCTCCGCGATTCGCGCCTACCGGGGTTTCCGGCCGTACAGTCCGGACCATCTGCCGATCATCGGCGCGGACAAGGACGTGCCGGGGCTCTTTCATGCCACCGGCCACGAGGGCGCCGGTATCGGCCTCGCCCCGGCGACCGGGCACGCCATCGCCGCACTGCTGACCGACCGCCGCCCGCACGTGGATCTACGACCGTTCGCACCGGAGCGTCACCATGTTCACCTTTGACGGCCGCTCGATCCCTCACGACGGGCGGCAGAGCGTAGCCGCGGCCCTTCTCGCCGCCGGGATCCGATCCTGGCGGAGCACACGGGTCGAAGGGCGACCCCGGGGGGTCTTCTGCGGCATCGGCGTGTGCTTCGACTGTCTCGTCACGGTCAACGGTGTGCCGTCGCAGCGAGCCTGTCTGGTGGTCGCCCGCAGCGGTGACGTGGTCGAACCTCAGGACGAGCTGCGGGAGGGGACATGAGCACGTACGACCTGGTGGTGATCGGTGCAGGACCGGCCGGTCTGGCCGCGGCGGTCACGGCGGCCGATGCCGGCTGCCGGGTGGCCGTCCTGGATGCCGGGTCGCGTCCCGGCGGACAGTACTGGCGGCACCGATCCGGTGCGGACGCCCGCAGCCACACGGACTGGGCGTTGTTCGCCGGTCTGCGCGCACGGTTCGACCAGCTCGATCACCACCCGGACGCGGCAGTGTGGTTCGTCGAGTCTCGCCCGGACGACGTCGGTCCGCAGTTCGCCGTCCACACGCACTCCACGGTCGTGTACGGCCGGCGACTCGTCATCGCCACGGGAGCTCATGACCGGGTTGTCCCTTTCCCAGGTTGGGATCTGCCGGGGGTGGTCACCGCCGGTGGAGCTCAGGCCCTGCTGAAGGGTCAAGGGGTGGTGTTCGCGCGACGCGTCGTCGTCGGGGGGACGGGACCGTTTCTGTTGCCGGTCGCGACCGGCTTGGCCGACGCCGGCGCCACGGTGGTCGGCGTGTACGAGGCGAACGACCCGGTCCGGTACGCACGGCACGTCGGTGCGGTTCTCGGCGCAGCGAGCAAGTTGACCGAGGCAGGCCGGTACGGCTGGCGGATGCTGCGTCGTCGGGTGCCGTATCGGCGGCGTATGGCTGTGGTGGCCGCGCACGGCGACGATCAGCTCGCCGGGGTGACAGTGGCGGCGATCAGCCCGCTGGGCTCGGTGGTGCCCGGCAGCGAGAGACACGTCGGCTGCGACGGTCTCGCCGTCGGCTTCGGCTTCACCCCGCAGGTGGAGGTGGCTGTCGCCCTGGGATGCGAGACATTCATGGACCGCGACGGCAGTCTCGTGGTGAGGATCGGGCCGGATCAAGCGACCTCTGTACCGGGCGTGTACGCAGCGGGCGAGGTGACCGGCGTCGGCGGGGCGAGGCTGGCGCTCGTGGAAGGGCACCTCGCCGGGGACGCGGTCGCCCGGTCTCTCGGTCGCGCGGGGCCGCTGCGTGCGGGTGAGCGCAGTAGGTTGCTGCGGATCCGGCGTCGACTGCGTCGTTTCGCCGCCGCTCTGCATGCGGTTCATCCCGTGCCGGCCTTCTGGCCCGATCTGTGTGACGACCAGACTCTCGTCTGTCGGTGCGAGGAGGTGTCGGCAGGCGCTGTTCGGCAGGCGGTGCGTGAACTGTCCGCGGGCGATGCCCGGGGCACGAAGCTGTTGACCCGCGCCGGCATGGGCTGGTGCCAGGGGCGAATATGTGGTTACGCCACAGCATGCCTCACCGCCCGAGAAGCGGCCCGGCCGGTGAGTTCGGTGGATGTTCAGGGACATGCGTCTCGTACGCTGATGCAGCCGATCACGCTTGCCGACCTCGCCGGCGACGACTGATCTCGCGCACGACGAATCACGGCCGGCGCGGAGGTGCCCTCAGCATTCGATGACGTTGACGGCGAGGCCGCCCCGCGCGGTCTCCTTGTACTTGACCTTCATGTCCGCGCCGGTCTCCCGCATGGTCTTGATGACCTTGTCCAGCGACACGTGGTGCACCCCGTCGCCCCGCAACGCCAGCCGGGCCGCGGTGATCGCCTTGATGCTCGCCACCGCGTTGCGCTCGATGCACGGAATCTGCACCAGGCCACCCACCGGATCGCAGGTCAGCCCCAGGTTGTGCTCCATGCCGATCTCGGCGGCGTTCTCCACCTGCTCCGGCGTACCGCCAAGCGCCTCGGCCAGCCCGGCCGCCGCCATCGAGCACGCCGAACCCACCTCACCCTGACAGCCCACCTCGGCCCCGGAGATCGACGCGTTCTCCTTGAACAACACACCGATCGCGCCCGCCGCCAGCAGAAACCGGACCACGCCCTCCTCGGAGGCACCCGGCACGAACCGGGTGTAGTAGTGCAGCACAGCCGGGATGATCCCGGCGGCACCATTCGTCGGCGCGGTGACCACCCGCCCGCCGGCCGCGTTCTCCTCGTTGACCGCCAGCGCGAACAACGTCACCCAGTCCATCGCGCGCAGCGGATCCCCGCTGCCGGTCTCCGCCTCCAGGCCGCGCCGCATCTCCGCCGCGCGCCGCCGGACCTTCAACCCACCCGGGAGTACGCCGTCACGGGTGCAGCCGTTCTCCACGCACTCGCGCATCACCCGCCAGATCTCCAG
>NZ_VISW01000033.1:0-47572 GCF_007827635.1 Micromonospora sp. CNZ296 | reverse complement strand
GGATCAACGAAGAGCCACCCAAGTGATCACCAACGCCGAACCCTAACGGCAATCAGCCGAACCGATCACCACAGACATAGAAGCGTCTTGCACTTACCGCCCCGGCGAAAGGGGCGAACCACCCGCACCGAGGGCCACAAGTGCAAGATCAACGGGGAGAGCGGGCGGGCAGGGTCAGCGCAGGTCGTAGGCCAGGACGGGGGCGTTTGTTCCTCGGAGCAGCTCCAGACGGACCAGCTCGCCCTTGGTGAAGCGGGTGACGCCGGAGAAGCGCAGGTCGTCACCGGGGGCGGCGAGCCACGAGCCGATCTGCTCCGTCGCGCCGTCCGGGCCGTGCGCCACCAGCCGGAACGTGTACGCCTCCCGGTGCCCGGCCCGCCTGTCGTACCCGCAGTGCATGGTGACCTCGGTGCCCCACGGCGTCTCGGTCAGCCCCACCTCGGCGTGCACCGGCACCGTCCCGGCCACCGGCCGCATCGAGGCCAGCGCCACCGGCGGCTTCGTCGGCTCGGCCGGCGACTGCACGAGTCCCACCCCGACGCCCGCCAGCACCGCGAGCGCGGCGGCGGCGAGCGCTGTCAGCGCGTACCGTCGGCGGGAGCGGGACCGCTCGCGGCGCTTGCGCTCGCGCGCGGCGTCGAGCAGCGCGGGCACCCGCGACGTCTCCGGCCCGACCTCCAGGAACTGCTCCAGCCCGGCCGGGTCGAGCCGCCCCAGCAGGCCGGGCAGCACGGCGATCTCGGCCACCGCCTCCCGGCACTGGGCGCACCCGGCCAGGTGCCGCTCGTAGGCGACCCGGTCCGCCGGGGCGAGGGCGCCGAGCACGTACGCCCCGTCGTCGTGCGCGAACTCGCAGCGTGTCACCCGGTCACCCCCATCTCGGCCAGCGCCAACCGTAGTGAGCGCAGCGCGTAGTGGGTACGCGACTTCACCGTCCCCGGCGGTACGCCCAGCCGTGCCGCCGCCTCCGCCACCGAACGTCCCTGGTAGAAGCACTCGACGAGCACCTCCCGGTGGGTCGGGCTGAGCCGGTTGAGCGCCTCGGCCACGGTCCACGCCTCCACCGCGCGCTCCGTCTCGTCGACCGTCTCGGCGGTCTCGGGCAGTTCGTCCGTGTAGACCTCGCCGACCCGGGCCGAACGCCGCCGCCAGGCGTCGATCGCCAGGTTCCGCGCGGTGGTGAACAGCCAGGCGCGTACCGAGCCGCGTCGCGGGTCCAGCGACTCGGGGTGCCGCCAGGCGCGCAGGAGCGTCTCCTGCACCAGGTCCTCGGCCCGGGGCCGATCGCCGTTGACCAGCCGCAGGGCGTGCGCGTACAACGCGTCGGCATGCTCGTCGTGCAGCGCGCGCAGCAGTTGGGCGTCGTGGTCGCTGATGGCGGTACCTCGCTTCCGGCGGCGGGGAAACCGGCGATGCGTTCGCCCTTCCATACGTGCCGTGACGCCGAACGGTTCATCCGCAGGTCAACGCGGAGCTGTTCACGTCCGGTTCAGGTCCGGGCCGATCCCCGCTCACCGTGCCCTGGCAGCGTCCGGCGGGTGAGCGCCCGGGCCGTCTCGCCCGCGCGCCTTCCGACGTTGAGATCAGGAGGCTCCACCTCATGAGCGACCGGCCTCGCCTGCTTCCGCTGCTGGGTGGCACCCGCCACGGCAGCCGCGACGCGATGACCTGTCTGTACCGGTGCGGCAACGCGTGTGACCACCCGGTGCCGAACCCGACCGACAACCCGTACTTCGGCGACGTGGTCGACACCGAGATCTCCCGGCGCGGCGTGGTCCGGGCCGGCGCGGTCGGTGCGCTGGTGCTCGGCTTCGGCGGCGCCGCCGCGGGCGCGCTCGCCGGCGCCGCGCCGGCCGCCGCTGCGCCCGCCGCCCCGCCCGTGCCCGGCGGCGGCGAGGTCTCGCCCGCCGGCGCGGGCCGCCCTGGTAGCGGCGCGTTGACGTTCAAGCCGATCCCGCCGAACAAGCTCGACACCCTCGTGGTCCCCAACGGGTACGACCACTCCGTGGTGATCCGCTGGGGTGACGAGGTCGTGCCCGGCGCGCCCGCGTTCAGCCTCGGCCGGCAGACCGCCGCCGCCCAGTCCAAGCAGTTCGGCTACAACAACGACTTCGTCGGCGTGCTCCCGATCGACCGTCGGCGCGCGCTGCTCGTGGTGAACCACGAGTACACCAACGAGGACCTGATGTTCCCCGGCTTCACCAGCCAGGACGCGCTCACAGTGGAGCAGGTACGGGTGGCGATGGCCGCGCACGGCATGTCCGTGGTGGAGCTGGAGCGGGTGGAGAACACCGGGCAGTGGCAGCCGGTACGGCGTGGCCGGCGGGAGTACAACCGCCGGGTCACGGCGCTGGCGACGAAGTTCGAGCTGACCGGCCCGGCCGCCGGCTCGGCGTGGCTGCGTACCGCCGCCGACCCGAAGGGCCGGACGGTGATCGGCACGCTCAACAACTGCGCCGGTGGCGTCACCCCGTGGGGCACAGTGCTCTCCGGCGAGGAGAACTTCAACCAGTACTTCGTCGGCGGAGACGGCGCGCCGGAGGAGCAGAAGCCGAAGCTGGCCCGGTACGGCATCCCGACCGACGTGCGCCACCCGAGCGGCAGCCGCAAGTGGGAGCGGGCGGACGAGCGCTTCGACCTGGCCAAGCACCCCAACGAGGCGAACCGGTTCGGCTGGATCGTCGAGATCGACCCGTTCGACCCGCAGGCCAAGCCGCGCAAGCACACCGCGCTGGGCCGGTTCAAGCACGAGGGCGCGAACGTCATCGTGGCGCGCAACGGCCGGGTGGTCGCGTACATGGGCGACGACGAGCGCTTCGACTACCTCTACAAGTTCGTCTCGGACAAGAAGTTCATGCCGGGGAAGTCCTCGGTGGCGCGGCGGCACAACCTGACGCTGCTGGAGTCGGGCACGCTCTACGTCGCGAAGATCGAGGGCGACAGCCCGGCCGCCGAGATCGACGGTTCCGGCAAGCTCCCGGCCGACGGTGGGTTCGGCGGCCGGGGCCGCTGGATCAAGCTGGTCAGCGGCAACCGCTCGTACGTCGACGGCATGACCGCCGCGGACGTGCTCACCTTCACCCGGCTGGCCGGGGACAAGGTCGGCGCCACCAAGATGGACCGGCCCGAGGACGTCGAGCCGAGCCTGCTCACCGGCAAGGTCTACGTGGCGCTGACGAACAACAGCGACCGCGGCAAGGCCGGCAAGGCGCCCGCCGACGAGGCGAACCCGCGCAACAGCAACAAGCACGGGCAGATCCTGGAGCTGGTCGAGGACCGCGGCGACAACACCGCCGAGACCTTCGCCTGGTCGCTGCCGATCGTCTGTGGCGACCCGGCCGACGCCTCGACCTACTTCGCAGGGTACGACAAGACGAAGGTCTCCCCGATCTCCTGCCCGGACAACGTCGCCTTCGACGCCACCGGCAACCTGTGGATCTCGACCGACGGCAACGCGCTGGGCAGCAACGACGGCCTGTTCGCCACCGCCGTCGAGGGTCCGGAGCGGGGCCACCTGAAGCAGTTCCTCACCGTGCCGCTCGGCGCGGAGACCTGCGGCCCGTTCATCACCGGCGACAACCGTTCGGTCTTCGTGGCCGTGCAGCACCCGGGCGAGGTTTCCGGCGCGTCGGTGGAGAACCCCGCCTCCACCTGGCCGGACGGCGACTTCGCCAAGCCCGGCGTGGTGGTCGCCTGGCGCCTCGACGGCGGCCCGGTCGGTAGCTGACCCACCCCGGGGGCGGTCCGGCGCTGGGCCGCCCCGCGAGGGGCCGCCGACCCACCAGGTCGGCGGCCCCTCGTCAGTTCTCGGAGGCGGTCCCGGCGGGGATCGGCGCGCGGCGAGTCAGTTCTCGGAGGCGATGCCGTCGGCGATGGCGCGCGCGGCGGTGAGGAGCTTGGCGCGTACCACCCGGGCCGATGTCATCATCTCGCCGGCCGGCAGCGCGCACGCCAGCACCACCCGGCGCTCGATGTCCTTGTCCGGGCTGACGAGCACCGCGGCGCACGCCACGCCCTGCCGGAACTGCCCCAGCTCCAGCTGCATGCCGCGCCGGTCACCGGCGGCCAGGTCCGCCTCGAACGCCTCGACAGTGGTGAGGGTGGCGGTGGTGAACGGGCGCATGCCGTACTCGCGCAGGTAGCGGAAGCGCTGTTCGGTGGTGAGCGTGGCGAGCAGGCTCTTGCCCAGCGCGGTGGCGTGCGCGCCCTCGTCGAAGCCCGGCACCAGGTCTTCCATGTAGGGCGAGCGGGGCCCCTCGGCCGATGCGGTCACCGCCACCTGCCCGCCGACGAAACGGCCGAGGTAGTGGCTCCAGCCGGTATCCGACGCCGCGCGGCGCAGCGCCTCGCCCACCGCCGGCGGCCCCCGGAACGCGGTGACCAGCTCGCGGTAGCGGTCGGCCACCTCCAACCCCACGATGTACGTCCCGTCCTCGCGCCGGATCACGTAGCCCTCGTACGCGAGCGTGCGCACCAGGTGGTAGGTGGTGGCGACGGTCAGCTCGCAGCGCCGGGCGATCTGCTTCACGGTGAGCCCTCTCGGCGCACGGCCGACCGACTCGAGCACTCGAAGCGCGCGAGACACGCTACGGATCAGGTCCGAAGGTTCCGCCAAGGGGTCGCGCACAACCACCTCCGCCGCCGGGGACTTACACCATATGAAAAACCGGCCGAGTGCGAAATGCCTGTTCGGATGGAGGATGCCAGAAGACCGGACACAGACCGTGTGTCGACGGACACGATGAGCAGCCAAAACGTCCGGGCGTAAGGTGTGCTCGCGATGACTGAAACAGTTTCGCGAGTCGCCTCTCCGGCGTCCCGCCACGCCGTCACGGTCGGCGCGGGCGCCACCCTCACCACGATCGTGTGCGTCCTGCCCGTCTTCCTGGTCGGTGGGCTCGCCGTCCAGCTCGCTGACGAACTCCGCTTCAGCCCGGCCGGGCTGGGCCTGGCCGTCTCGATCTACTTCGGCGTGAGCGCGCTCGCCTCGGTGCCCTCCGGCGCCCTGGTCGAGCGCTTCGGCTCGGCCCCGGTCGCCCGGGCCGCCATCCTGCTCTCCGCCGCCTCGCTGCTCGCAGTGGCCGGGCTGGCCCGGTCGTACCCGATCCTGGTGGCGCTGCTGGCGCTCAGCGCCGCCGCCAACGCCCTCGGGCAGCTCGCCAGCAACGCCGCGCTGGCCGAGCACGTACCCGCCCACCGGCAGGGCCTCTCGTTCGGCGTGAAGCAGGCCGCCGTACCGGCCGCCACGCTGCTGGCCGGCCTGGCGGTACCCACCGTCGCGCTCACCGCCGGCTGGCGCTGGGCCTTCGTGGCCGCAGCGGTGGCCGCGCTCGCCGTGCTGCCGGCCGTACCCCGGGCCGGACGGGACCGGCGGGCCCGGACCGCCTCCGGTCGCGGTCCCGGCGGCACCGGCCCGCTCGTGGTGATCGGGCTGGCCGCGACGCTCGCGGCAGCCGCGGCGAACGCCCTCGGCACGTTCCTGGTCGACTCGGCTGCGGCGCGAGGGCTCTCCCCCGGCCTGGCCGGCCTGACGCTGACCCTGGGCAGCGTGGTGTGCGTGCTCGCCCGGGTGGGCGTCGGCTGGCTGGCCGACCGGCGCACCAGCGGGCACGTCGGGCTGATCGCCGGGATGCTGCTGACCGGCTCGGTCGGCCTCATCCTGCTCGCGGTGGCCGGATCGGCGCCGCTGGTAGCGGGCGTGGTGCTCGGCTTCGGTCTGGGCTGGGCCTGGCCGGGGCTGATGAACTTCGCCGTGGTCCGGCTCCACCCGCAGGCCCCGGCCGCCGCCACCTCGATCACCCAGACCGGGGTGTACGCGGGCGGCTGCCTGGGTCCGCTCGGCCTGGGCGCGCTGGCCGGCGCGGCGGGCTACCCGGCGATGTGGCTGACTGCTGCCGCGGCGATGCTCCTGGCCGCCCTCCTGATGCTGCTGGGCGCCCGCCTCCTACGCCCCACCCCCGCCCTCCCCTGACCGTCCGCGTCGCCCCCGAGCCCCGTCGCGTCGATCATGAAGTTAGCGGCGCGACACGCCGTACGGGCGGCCGTCAACTTCATGATCGACGAGAGCCCGAGCGAGTGAGGGTGGGCGCGCGGGGGATCAGCGCGGGGTCAGCTGGTGCGGTCGGCGATGTAGTCGCAGAGGGACTCCAGCGCGCGACGCGCCGGACCCTCGGGCAGCGGAGCCAGCCGGGCGCGTGCGTCCTCGGCGTAGCTGCGCACCGTCTCCCGGGCGCGCTTGAGCGCCGGCGACTCCCGCAGCAGGCCCAGCGCCTCGGCGTGCAGCGCGTCGTCCACCAGCGGGCCGGTGGCCAGGATCTCGCGCAGCCGTACGCTCGCCGCGTCCGCGTCGTCGGAGGCCATCGCGTAGAGCACCGGCAGGGTGGGTACGCCCTCGCGCAGGTCGGTGCCGGGCGTCTTGCCGGACTGGACCGACTCGCTGGCGATGTCCAGCAGGTCGTCGGAGAGCTGGAACGCGACGCCGATGATCTCGCCGTACTCGGCCAGGGCCTCGACGTGCTCGGGATCCGCGCCGCCGAACATGCCGCCGAAGCGGGCCGAGGTGGCGATGAGTGAACCGGTCTTCTCGGCGATCACGTGCAGGTAGTGCGCGACCGGGTCGGTGTCGCGCGGGCCGACCGTCTCGGCGATCTGGCCGTGCACCAGCCGGGCGAACGTGCGCGCCTGGAGGCGTACCGCCTCGGGGCCGAGGTCGGCGGCGATGTCCGCGGCCCGGGCGAAGAGGTAGTCGCCGACCAGGATGGCCACCGAGTTGGTCCAGCGGGAGTTGGCGCTCGGAGCGCCGCGACGCACGGCGGCCTCGTCCATCACGTCGTCGTGGTAGAGCGTCGCCAGGTGGGTGAGTTCCATCACCACGGCGGCGGGGACGACCTGGTCGGTATCCGGGTCGCCGAACTGGGCGCCCAGCGCCACCAACAGCGGACGGAACCGCTTGCCGCCAGCCTCGACCAGGTGCCGGGACGCCTCGGTCACCAGCGGATCGGCGCTCGCCACGCTCGCCCGCAGGCTCGTCTCGACCCGGTCGAGCACGCCCAGCACTGAGGCTTCGACGCGCGGGTCGGCGAGATGCAGGCCGAGCGCGCCGAACTGACCTGAACGCTCGCCAGCCGGGTTCGCCACGTCCTCAACCATGCCACACCCGTTCGACCTGCTCGTCGACGGGGATACGCCGGGGGCCGGCACGCCACGGCGTACCGGCCCCCGGTGGGATCACCTCTGTCATCTGACGAATTCGGCGGCACCGGTCGTCAGGTCGAGCAGCGGGCCGGGCACCACGCCGAGGACCAGCGTGGCGAGCACGCCGATGACCAGGGCGGCCGAGGTGAGCGCGCCGGGCACGGTCACCGTCGGGGTGGACTCGCCCGGCTCGGACAGCCACATCATGACGACGACCCGCAGGTACGGGAACGCCAGCACCATGCTGGTCAGCACGCCGGCGATCACCAGCCACGCCTGGTTCGCCTCCAGGGCCGGGCCGAAGACCGCGAACTTGCTGGTGAAGCCGCTGGTCAGCGGGATACCGGCGAAGGCCAGCAGGATGAACGTGAAGATCGCCGCGAAGAACGGCGAGCGGCGGCCCAGCCCGGCCCAGCGGGACAGGTGTGTGGCCTCCCCGTCGGCGTCGCGCACCAGCGTCACCACGGCGAACGCGGCGAGCACCGAGAAGCCGTACGCGGCCAGGTAGAACATGGTGCCGGAGAGCCCTTCACGGCTCGGTGCCAGCACACCGACGAGCAGGTAACCGGCGTTCGCGATCGACGAGTACGCCAGCAGGCGCTTGATGTCGGTCTGGGTGACCGCCAGCACCGCGCCGACCAGCATGGTCAGCACCGCGATCGCGCCGAGCACCGGGGTGAAGTCCCAGGAGGCCCCGGCGAACGCGACGTGGAAGACGCGCAGCAGCGCCCCGAACGCGGCGACCTTGGTGCAGGCCGCCATGAAGCCGGTGACCGGGGTCGGCGCGCCCTGGTAGACGTCCGGCGTCCAGACGTGGAACGGCGCGGCGGCGGCCTTGAACAGCAGGCCGATGGCGAGCAGCGCCATGCCGGCGAACAGCAGCACCGGGCTGGACGGGGAGTCGGTGACCGCGGCGTGCACGGTGGCGAAGTCGACGCCGGCCGTACGGCCCGGGATGCCGGAGGTGAAGCCATAGATGAGGGCCACACCGAACAGGAAGAACGCCGAGGCGTACGCGCCGAGCATGAAGTACTTCAGCGCCGCCTCCTGGCTCAGCAGACGCCGGCGGCGGGCCAGCGCGCAGAGCAGGTAGAGCGGGAGCGAGAAGACCTCCAGCGCGACGAACATGGTCAGCAGGTCGTTCGCCGCCACGAAGATCAGCATGCCGCCGATCGCGAACGACATCAGCGGGTAGACCTCGGTGGCGCCACCTACGCCCTCGGCCTGCCGCCGGTCCTCCGCCGACTCGGCGGTGACAGCGGCGTGCGCCACGAAGGCGCCGCCCCGCTCCACGGTGCGCTCACCGACGAGCAGCAGCGCCATCACCGCGAGCACCAGGATCGCGCCCTGGAGGAACAGGGTGGGCCCGTCGATCGCGATGGCGCCGCCGATGGTGATCAGCCGGTCGTCGGCGTTCAGAATCACCATGACGATCGCGGCGAGCATCGCCACCAGGGCGAGCCCGAGTTGCACCGCGTTGCGCAGACGACGCGGCACGAACGCCTCGACCAGGACCCCGAGCAGCGCCGCACCCAGCATGATCAGGATGGGAGCGAGCGCCGCGTAGTCGATCGACGGCAGCCTCAGTTCACTCACTTCGCGGCCTCCTGGACGCTGCCGACCTCAGGGGCGGGGTCGGACTTGCCGACGTCCTGCATGGTCGCCTGGACGGCGGGGTTGATGACGTCGGTGACCGGCTTCGGATAGAAGCCGAGCAGCACGATCAGCGCGATCAGCGGCGCGACGACCACCTTCTCGCGCAGGGTGAGGTCACGGCGCATGCCCTCGACCTCGGTCAGCGCCGGGTTCAGCGTGCCCTGCGTGGTGCGCTGCACCATCCACAGCACGTACGCCGCCGCCAGGATGATGCCGAGCGTGGCGATCACGGCGACCGGCTTGTTGACGGTGAACGTGCCGATCAGCACCAGGAACTCGGAGACGAACGGCGCGGTACCCGGCAGCGCCAGTGAGGCGAGACCGGCGAAGAAGAGCACACCGGCCAGCACCGGCACCAGCTTGCCCGCGCCGCCGAAGTCGCTGATCAGCGCCGAGCCGCGCCGGGCGATCAGCATGCCGACCACGAGGAACAGCAGGCCGGTGGCCAGGCCGTGGTTGAGCATGTAGAGCACCGCGCCGGTGCCGGCCTGGGTGGTGAACGCGAAGATGCCGACGCCGATGAACCCGAAGTGCGCGATCGAGGTGTACGACACCAGGCGCTTCAGGTCGTTCTGACCGACCGCCAGCAGCGCGGCGTAGATGATGCCGATGACTCCGAGCGCCAGGGCCCACGGTGCGAACCAGCGCGACGCCTCCGGGAACAGCGGGAGGCAGTAGCGCAGGATGCCGAACGTGCCGACCTTGTCCAGCACGCCGACAAGCAGCGCGGCGGCGCCGGCCGGTGCCGCGCCACCGGCGTCCGGCAGCCAGGTGTGGAACGGGAAGAACGGCGCCTTGATCGCGAAGGCGACGAAGAAGCCCAGGAACAGCCAGCGGGCCGTGTCGGTGGCGAACTCCGCCTGGCTCAGTGCCTGCCAGTCGAAGGTCTTCCCGCCGACCACCCAGAGGCCGATCACCGCGGCCAGCATGAACAGACCGCCGACCAGCGAGTAGAGGAAGAACTTCACCGCCGCGTACTGCCGCTGGTGGCCGCCGTAGCTGCCGATCAGGAAGTACATCGGCACCAGCATGACCTCGAAGAACACGTAGAACAGGAAGACGTCGGCGGCGGCGAAGACGCCGATCATCGTGCACTCGAGGACGAGCAGCAGCGCGAAGTACGCGGGCACGGAGCGCTTGGACGCCTCGGCGTCGTGCCAGGACGCCAGGATCACCAGCGGCACCAGGATCGCGATCAGCATCAGCATGACCAGCGCGATGCCGTCCACCTCGAAGGTGAAGCTCACGCCCCAGTTCGGGATCCACGGGTACGACTCGCGGAACTGGAACCGGTCACCGCCTGCGGAGAAGGCGAACCACATCACCACCGACAGCACCAGCACCAGCAGCGACCAGCCGAACGCGACCAGCTTGGCCAGGTCCGGGCGGCTGCGGGGCAGCAGTGCCACCACCAGGGCGCCGACCAGCGGCGCCACGGTCAGCACCGAGAGGAACGGGAAGTTGGACATTATTCGGCCTTACCTCCGTCGTGACTGCGTGGCCCGCCGGCGGGGGCGGCCGCGTTGAGGTCGATCACGCCAGCCACCCCGCCTGCACCGCCAGGAACGCCGCCACCACGAGCAGCGCGCCGGTCAGGATCGAGGTCGCGTACGACCGCACGAAGCCGGTCTGGAGCCGCCGGAGCCGGCCCGAGCCCCCGCCCACGGCGGCGGCCAGGCCGTTGACCAGCCCGTCCACGCCCCGGTTGTCGAGGAACACCAGCGCCCGGGTGAGGAAGATGCCCGGCTTCTCGAAGACCGCCTCGTTGAAGGCGTCCGTGTAGAGGTTCCGGCGGGCGGCGGTGACCACCACGCCGGCCGGCTGCGGCTCGGTGGCCGTACCGGAGCGGAACAGGAACCAGGCCAGCCCGGCACCCAGCACGGTGACCAGCAGCGACAGCGCGGTGAGCAGCCAGTGCGCCAGCACCGGCGCGTGCTCCCCGCTCTCGGCGGCGAGTCCGTTGGTGGCGGTGAGCCAGTCCGGCACGGAGGTGGCGAGCAGGAAGCCCGCGCCGACCGAGCCGATCGCCAGCAGGATCAGCGGGACGGTCATCAGCTTCGGCGACTCGTGCGGGTGCTCGATGTCCTCGGTCCAGCGCTTCGGGCCGTGGAACGTGAGCACGAACAGCCGCGTCATGTAGAACGCGGTGAGCCCGGCACCGAGCAGCGCGGCCATGCCGAACAGCCAGGCCGTCCAGCCCTCCCGCTCGAAGGCGGCCACGATGATCGGCTCCTTGGAGAAGTAGCCGGAGAACGGGAACATGCCGATGATGGCGAGCCAGCCCATCATGAACGTCAGCCAGGTGACCTTCATGTACTTGGACAGCCCGCCGAAGCGGCGGATGTCCACCTGGTCGTTCATGCCGTGCATGACTGAGCCTGCGCCGAGGAACATGTTGGCCTTGAAGAAGCCGTGCGCCAGCAGGTGCACGATGGCCAGCGCGTACGCGGCGCCGCCGAGGCCGACGCCCAGGAACATGTAGCCGATCTGGCTCACCGTCGACCAGGCCAGCACGCGCTTGATGTCGTCCTTGGCCGCGCCGATGATGCAGCCCATCAGCAGCGTGAGCGCGCCGACGCTGACCACCACGAGCTGGAGCGTCTCGTTGGCCGAGAAGATCGCGTTGGAGCGGGCGATCAGGTAGACGCCCGCGGTGACCATGGTGGCCGCGTGGATGAGCGCGGACACCGGGGTCGGACCCTCCATCGCGTCCGGCAACCACGCCTGGAGCGGGAACTGGCCGGACTTGCCGGCCGCGCCGAGCAGGAGCAGCAGGCCGAGCACCAGCACGGTGGTCGAGGTCAGCGAGCCGACCCCGTTGAACACCTCGTCGTACTGGGTGGTGCCGAGCATGGCGAACATGATGAAGATGCCGATGGCCAGGCCGGCGTCGCCGACCCGGTTCATCAGGAACGCCTTCTTGCCGGCGGTGGCGGCGCTGGGCCGGCCGTACCAGAAGGAGATCAGCAGGTACGACGCCAGGCCGACGCCCTCCCAGCCGAAGTAGAGCATCACGTAGTTGTTGCCGAGCACCAGCAGGAGCATGGCGGCGACGAACAGGTTGAAGTACGCGAAGAACAGCCGCCGGCCCGCGTCGTGCGCCATGTACTCCACGGCGTAGAGGTGGATCAGGAAGCCCACCCCGGTGATCAGCAGGACGAAGACCGCGGCCAGCGGGTCGAAGAGCAGACCGAAGTCCACCCGTAGGCCGCCGACCGCGATGAAGTCCCAGAGGCTCAGCTCGACCTGCTTGTTCTCCAGCCCGCGCAACTGGAAGAAGTAGGTGAGCCCGAGCACGAAGGCGGCGCCGATGGCGCCCACTCCCAGCCAGTGGCCCCAGCGGTCGGCCCGCTTGCCGAGCAGCAGCAGGATCGCCGCGCTGACCAGCGGGATCGCCACCAGCAGCCAGACACTGCCCAGCATCCCGTCCGCCGTGGCGAAGGTGACGGCTTCGGCTGGCTCAGACTGGGCGATCGTCAGAATCTGTTCCACCACGAGCCCCTCAGTACTTCAGCAGGTTGGCGTCGTCGACGCTGGCCGAGCGCCGGGTCCGGAAGATCGCCATGATGATCGCGAGCCCGACCACGACCTCGGCCGCCGCCACCACCATCACGAAGAACGCCATGATCTGGCCGTTCAGGTCGCCGTTGATCCGGCTGAACGTGACCAGGGTCAGGTTGGCCGCGTTGAGCATCAGCTCGATGCACATGAACAGCACGATCGCGTTGCGCCGGACCAGCACGCCCACGGCACCGATGGTGAACAGCACCGCCGCGAGGATGAGGTAGTAGTCCGGGGTCACCGTGCCAGCCTTTCGTTCGCGACTGCGGGGCTCCGCTTCGCTGCACTCCTCGCGCTCACCGATCAGTCCCCTTCGGTGCGGTCTCCTCGGCCGTCAACTCGCGCACCGGCATGATCTCCGGGATGCTGCGGTCGGTCAGCCGGCCGTCGGGCAGACGGGCCGGGGTGGCCACCGAGGAGGACGTGGCGTAGACGCCCGGGCCGGGCTTCGGTCCGGGGTAGTTGCCGGGGCGGAACCGCGCCTTCATGGTGGCGATCTGGTCCATCCGGTCCGCCTTGCGCCGCTCCACGTGCGCCAGCACCATCGCGCCGACGGCGGCGGTGATCAGCAGCGCCGAGGTCAGCTCGAAGGCGAAGACGTACTTGGTGAACAGCAGCCGGGCGATGCCCTGGACGTTGCCCTCGCCGTTCGCCTCGTCGAGCCCGACCGGCTGGACGCCGTCGAGCGCGCGGTAGAGGCCGGTGCCCACCAGGCCGGCGAAGCCGAGCCCGAGGACCACTGCGGCGACCCGCTGGCCGCGCAGCGTCTCGATGAGCGAGTCGGACGCGTCCCGGCCGACGAGCATCAGCACGAACAGGAACAGCATCATGATCGCGCCGGTGTAGACGATGATCTGCACCATGCCGATGAACGGCCCGGCCTGGAGCACGTAGAACACGCCCAGGCAGAGCATGGTCAGCACCAGCCAGAGCGCGGAGTGGACCGCGTTGCGGGCCCACACCATGCCGATCGCCCCGAGCAGGGCCAGCGGCGCGAGGATCCAGAAGGTGACCTCCTCACCCCCGGACACCTGGCCGGCGGCGGCGAGCACCGTAGCCGAGGTCATGCCTTGCCTCCCTTGCCCGCCGCGGCGGCGGACCGCTGCTCGGCCTGCTCGGCGCCGGGGAAGGTCACGCCGGGGTGCTCCTCCACCTGGTACCGGCCGGGGCCCATCGGCGAGCGCTCGGCGCCGGCCGAGGTGCCCGGGTTGGTGAGCGCGCCGACGTAGTAGTCCTTCTCGCTGTCGCCCAGCCGCATCGGGTGCGGCGGCTGCTCCATGCCTTCGAGCAGCGGCGCGAGCAGCTGCTCCTTGGTGAAGATCAGGTCCTGCCGGTTGTCCCGGGCCAGCTCGTACTCGTTGCTCATGGTGAGCGAACGGGTCGGGCATGCCTCGATGCAGAGCCCGCAGAAGATGCACCGGGCGTAGTTGATCTGGTAGGTGCTGGCGTACCGCTCACCAGGAGAGAAGCGCTGCTCCTCGGTGTTGTCGCCACCCTCCACGTAGATCGCGTCGGCCGGGCAGGCCCAGGCGCACAGCTCGCAGCCGATGCACTTCTCCAGCCCGTCCGGGTGCCGGTTGAGGATGTGCCGCCCGTGGTAGCGCGGCGCCGAGACCGGCGGCTTGAACGGGTAGTCGGTGGTGACGACCTTCTTGAACATGTGCGAGAAGGTGACACCGAAGCCCTTGAACGTTCCGGTGATCGCGCCCACGTCACACCTCCCTGGAGTCCGGGCCGGCGACCACGTTGGCCGGCTCCCGCTCGGCGAGCACGCGCTTCGTACGCGGGCTCGGCGGAACCTGAAGATCCATCGGCGGCAGCGGGAAGCTGCCGTACGGCCGGGTGTCCGCCTGCTCCTGCAGCGACGGCTTCGGCTCCTTCTTCCGCGACGGCCAGAAGAGCGTGGCCAGCAGCAGCACGCCCGCGCCGACGGCGGTGACGAGCAGCCGGTCCCGGGTCTGCCAGTCCTCGATCGAGCGCAGCCCGGCGAGCACCATGATCCAGACCAGGTTCAGCGGCAGCAGCACCTTCCAGCCGAACCGCATGAACTGGTCGTAGCGGAGCCGGGGCAGCGTGCCGCGCAGCCAGACGAAGACGAACACCAGCATGATGACCTTGCCGAAGAACCACAGCATCGGCCACCAGCCCTCGTTGGCGCCCGACCAGATCGTGATCGGCCACGGGGCGTGCCAGCCGCCGAGGAACAGCGTCACGGTGAACGCCGACATGGTCACCATCGCGACGTACTCGCTGAGCATGAACAGCGCGAACTTCAGCGAGCTGTACTCGGTCTGAAAGCCGGCCACCAGCTCCGACTCCGCCTCGGGCAGGTCGAACGGCGCCCGGTTCGTCTCACCGACGATGGCGATGAAGAACATGATGAAGCTGGGCAGCAGCAGGATGGCGTACCAGCCGGGGGCGGCGAGGTCGAAGCCGCCGATGCTCAGCCGGGTGCCGTCGCCCTGCGCGGCGACGATCCCGCTCGTCGACATGGTGCCGGCGGTCATGAAGACCGCGACCACGCTCAGGCCCATGGTGACCTCGTACGAGACCAGCTGGGCCGCCGAGCGGAGGCCGCCGAGCAGCGGGTAGGTGGAGCCGCTGGCCCAGCCGCCGAGCACGATGCCGTACACGGCGAGCGAGGAGAAGGCCAGCACCACCAGCACCGCCACCGACACGTCGGTGACCTGGAGCGGCGTCCGGTGCCCGAAGATGCTCACCATCGGCCCGAACGGGATCACCGACAGCGCGGTGACCGCGCAGACCACCGAGATCACCGGGGCGAAGAAGTAGACGACCTTGTCGGCCTTGCGCGGGAGGATGTCCTCCTTGAAGGCCAGCTTCACGCCGTCGGCGAGCGTCTGGAGCAGACCGAACGGACCGGCCTGGTTGGGGCCGGGCCGCACCGCCATGCGGCCGACGACCCGGCGCTCGAACCAGACGCCGAGCAGCGTGGCCGCCACGGCGACGACGAACGCGAACAGGATCTTGCCGAGGACCAGCCACCACGGGTCCTTGCCGAAGTCGGCAAGCGTCGGGTCCTGCGCCGCGAGGATGACGGGGTTCACTGCACCCACCTTTCGTTCCCGACTGCGGAGACGCTCACCACGTCGCCGGACGTCGCGCCGAGGCCGCGCCGCACGGTGGAGCCGGGTGAGTTGGTCGGCAGCCACACGACGCCGTCGGGCATCTCGGTGATCGCCGCCGGCAGCGTGATCGCGCCGCGGTCGGTGCCCACCGTGACCGGGTCGCCGTCGGCCACACCCAGCGCCTCGGCGGTGCCCTTGCCGAGCCGGACCACCGGCGGGCGGGCGGTGCCGGCGAGGTGCTCGTCGCCGTCGGTGAGGCTGCCCAGGTCGATCAGCTGGTGCCAGGTGGCGAGCACCGCCTCGCCCGGTCCGGGCTGCCGCACCGCGGCCGGCTCGACCGAGGGCGCCGACGGCCGCTCGACCCGGGTGCGCGGCAGCGCGCCCAGCTCACGCCGGATGCTCGGCACGTCACCGGTGCCGAGCCGCACGTCGAGCTGCGCGGCGAGCGCGTCGAGGATGCGGGCGTCGGTCATCGCGCCGGTGTCCAGCACCTTCTCGAACGTGCGCAGCCGGCCCTCCCAGTCCAGGAAGCTGCCGGCCTTCTCGACCACCGGCGCGACCGGCAGGACCACGTCGGCGCGGCGGGACACCGCGCTCATCCGCAGTTCCAGGCTGACCAGGAACGGCACCGCGTCCAGTGCGGACTCGGCCAGGCGCGGGTCGGCCAGGTCGGCCGGGTCGACGCCGGCCACCACCAGGGCGCCGATCTGTCCGTTCGCGGCGGCGGTGAGGATGCCGTCGGTGTCGCGGCCGGCCTGGCTGGGGATCACCCCGGCCGGGATGTCCCACGCCTCGCCCAGCTCCGCGCGCGCGGCCGGCTCGGTGACGACCCGGCCGCCGGGTAGCAGGTTGGGCAGGCAGCCCGCGTCGACAGCACCGCGGTCACCCGCGCGCCGCGGCACCCAGACCAGCCGGGCACCGGTACGCCGGGCGACGTCCGCCGCCGCCGACAGGCCGCCCGGCACCTCGGCCAGGCGCTCGCCGACGATCAGGATCGCGCCGGGCTGACCCAGCGCCTCGGCCACCGTGGCGTGCTCGGCCAGCACGCCGGCCTCCTCGCCGGGCACCACCCGGGCCAGCTTGGCCCCGAGCTTCTCCAGGCCGCGCGTGGCGAACGGCGCGAGCGCGTACACGGTGAGCTTCTTCTTCAGGTACGCCTTGCGCAGCCGCAGGAAGAGGATCGGGCACTCCTCCTCCGGCTCCAGGCCGACGAGCACCACAGCGGGCGCGTTCTCCACGTCCGTGTAGGTCACGTCGGTGACCCCGGCGACGCTGCTGGCCAGGAAGTCGGCCTCCTCGCGGGAGACCGGGCGGGCCCGGAAGTCGATGTCGTTCGTGTGCAGCGCGATGCGGGCGAACTTCGCGTACGCGTAGGCGTCCTCGACCGTCAGCCGGCCGCCGGTCAGCACCGCCGTGCCGGTCGCGCCGTCGCGGGCCGCGCGCAGCCCCTCGGCGGCCCGGGTCAGCGCCTCGCTCCAGGACGCCTCGCGCAGCTCACCGGTCTTCTCGTCGCGCACCATCGGCGTGCTGATCCGGTCGAACGCGCGGGTGTACTGGAAGCCCCAGCGGCCCTTGTCGCAGTTCCACTCCTCGTTCACCGCCGGGTCGTCGCCGGCCAGCCGGCGCAGCACCTTGCCGCGCCGCCAGTCGGTGCGCTGCGCGCAGCCGGCCGAGCAGTGCTCGCAGACGCTGGGCGTGGAGACCAGGTCGAACGGGCGGGCCCGGAACCGGTACTGGGTGCCGGTCAGCGCGCCCACCGGGCAGATCTGCACGGTGTTGCCGGAGAAGTACGAGTTGAACGGGACGTCCCCCTCGTCACCCTCCTCGCCGTACGCGTCGTCCCGGTAGATGTTGATCTCCTCGTGCGAGGAGCGTCCCATCAGGTCGATGAACTTGTCGCCGGCGATCTCCTCGGAGAACCGGGTGCACCGCTGGCAGAGCACGCAGCGCTCGCGGTCGAGCAGCACCTGGGTGCTGATCGGCAGCGGCTTCGGGTACTCCCGCTTGTGCTCGTGGAACCGCGAGTCCGTCCGGCCGGTGGACATCGCCTGGTTCTGCAGCGGGCACTCGCCGCCCTTGTCGCACATCGGGCAGTCCAGGGGGTGGTTGAGGAGCAGCAGCTCCATCACACCCTCCTGGGCCTTCTTGGCGACCGGGGAGGTGAGCTGCGTCCGCACCACCATGCCGTCGGCGACGGTCTGGGTGCAGGAGGCGACCGGCTTGCGCTGGCCCTCCACCTCCACCAGGCACTGCCGGCAGGCGCCGGCCGGGGCCAGCAGCGGGTGGTCGCAGAAGCGCGGGATCTCGGTGCCGAGCTGCTCGGCGACGCGGATCAGCAGCGCGCCCTTGGGCGCGGTGACCTCGACGCCGTCGATGGTCAGCGTGACGGTCTCGGTCTGCTTGGCTACGTCGGTCATCAGTGAGCTCCAACCAGAGACTTGTCGGAGAGCTTCGGAGCGGTACGTCCCTCGATGTAGTCGAGGTAGTCCTGCTTGAAGTACTTCAGCGACGAGGTCACCGAGCTGGTCGCGCCGTCACCGAGACCGCAGAACGAGCGGCCGAGGATGTTGTCGCAGGTGTCGAGCAGGGTGTCCAGGTCCTCGTGGGTGCCCTGGCCGGCCAGGATGCGCCGGTAGACCCGGACCATCCAGTAGTTGCCCTCCCGGCACGGGGTGCACTTGCCGCACGACTCGTGGTGGTAGAACTCCAGCCACCGGTAGGTCGCGTACACCGGGCAGTCCTGGTCGGAGAAGATCTGCGTAGCAGTGGTGCCCAGGATCGAGCCGGCCGCCGCCACCCCCTCGAAGTCCAGCGGCACGTCCAGGTGCTCGGCGGTCAGCAGCGGCGTCGACGAGCCGCCCGGGGTCCAGAACTTCAGGTTGTGCCCGGGCTTCATGCCGCCGGCCAGCTCGATCAGCTCGCGCAGCGTGATGCCCATCGAGCACTCGTACTGGCCGGGGTCGGCGATCCGGCCGGACAGCGAGTAGATCATCGGACCGGACGACTTCTCCGTGCCCATCGTCTTCCACCAGTCCGCGCCACCGAGCACGATGTACGGCACGCTGGCGATGGTGCCGACGTTGTTGACCACGGTCGGGCTGGCGTACAGGCCGTGGGTCGCCGGGAACGGCGGGCGCAGCCGGGGCTGGCCGCGGAAGCCCTCCAGCGAGTCCAGCAGCGCGGTCTCCTCACCGCAGATGTACGCCCCGGCGCCGGAGTGCACCACCAGGTCCAGGTCGAAGCCCGAGCCGAGGACGTTCCGGCCGAGATAACCCTTGGCGTACGCCTCGTCGACAGCGCTGCGCAGCCGCCGGGCGGCGTGCACCGCCTCACCACGGATGTAGATGTACGCCCGGTTGGCCCGGATCGCGTACGAGGCGATGATGACGCCCTCGACGAGCGAGTGCGGGTCGTGGGTCATCAGCGGCAGGTCCTTGCAGGTGCCCGGCTCGCCCTCGTCGGCGTTCACCACCAGGTAGTGCGGCTTGCCGTCGCCCTGCGGGATGAAGCCCCACTTGAGACCGGTCGGGAAGCCCGCGCCGCCTCGCCCGCGCAGTCCGGAGTCCTTGATCAGCTGGATCAGGTCGTCCGGGTGCGCCTTGAGCGCCTTGCGCAGGGCGGCGTAGCCGTCCAGCTTCTCGTAGGTGCCGAGCCGCCACGCGTCCGGCGAGAGCCAGCGCTTGGTGAGCACCGGCGTGAGCTTGGCCAGCGTCTCCGGCCGAGGAGTGGTCACTTCCGGACCCCCGTTCCGCTCGCGTCCGCCGGGTCGGCGCCGTCCGCGCCCGTACCGGACTCCGCTTCCTTGAGGTTGCGCTCCTGCGCGCCGGCCGCGTCGCCGGCGGGCTTGCCGTCGCCGGGCGGCGGGTTCGCCGCCACGCCGGCCGCCTCCGCCGCCCGCGCGTCGCGCGGTGCCGGGGCCGGGCCGTCCACCGGGACCTTGGTGCCGGGCGCGTCCGGCACCGGGGTGCTCGCGTCCGGCTGCCGGGTCTCGGCGGTACGCACCTGCGGCGACTTGTCGTCCGGCGCCTTCACGTCCGGCGCGGTGCTGCCGGTGGCCGCCTCCGGCTCGGCCGGCTCGGGCGCGGGGGCCGGCTTGGCGGCCTCGGCCTTCGCCTTCGCCTCGGCGGCGGCCCGGTCGGCCTCGGCCTTGCTGCGGATCGGGGTCTTCGGGTCGAAGCCCGGTACCGAGACGCCGTGCTGCTCGGCCAGGCGCAGGCCGCGCAGGCTCGGCTCGCCCGGCCCGCCGTCGGCCACCGCGCCGTCGCGCTCGTCGGCGAAACCGGCGAGCTGGACCGCCATCTCCTTGAGCGTGCACAGACGCGCGCCACGGGTCGGCATCGGCCGGCCGCCGGCGCGCAGCTCCTCGACCACGTCGAGCGCGGCCTGCGGCTCCACGTTGTCGAAGAAGTCGTAGTTGACTGTCATCACCGGGCCGTAGTCGCACGCCGCCAGGCACTCGGCGTGCTCCAGGGTGATCTTCCCGTCGGCGGTGGTCTCCTCGTGCCCGACGCCGAGGTGCTCGGCCAGGGTGTCGTAGACCTTCTGCCCGCCGAGCACGTCGCACATGGTGTTGGTGCAGACGCTCACCAGGTAGTCACCGGTGGGCTTGCGCTTGTACATGGTGTAGAAGGTGGCGACGGCGCCGACCTGGGCCTTGTTGAGCCCGAGCACCTCGGCGCAGAACTCGACACCGGCCGGGGAGACGTAGCCCTCCTCAGACTGGACCAGGTGCAGCAGCGGCAGCAGCGCCGAGCGGGACCGGTCCGCCGGGTACCGGGCGATGATCTCCCGCGCCCGGGTGCGAGTCGTTTCGGAAAAGCTCATCGGTCACAACCACCCATCACGGGGTCCAGCGAGGCGCCGCCGGCGATCACGTCGGCGATCAGGCCGCCCTCGGCCATCGCCGGGAGGGCCTGGAGGTTGACGAAGCTCGGCTCCCGGTAGTGCACCCGGTAGGGCCGGGTGCCGCCGTCGGACACCGCGTGCACGCCCAGCTCGCCGCGGGGCGACTCGATGCCGACGTACACCTGGCCCGGCGGAACCCGGAAGCCCTCGGTGACGAGCTTGAAGTGATGGATCAGCGACTCCATCGACTGACCCATGATCTTGGCGACGTGCTCCAGCGAGTTGCCCATACCGTCCACGCCGATGGCGAGCTGCGCCGGCCAGGCGATCTTCTTGTCGGACACCATCACCGGGCCGGGCTTCAGACGGTCCAGCGCCTGCTCGATCAGCTTCAGCGACTCGCGGATCTCCGCCACCCGGACCAGGTAGCGGCCCCACACGTCACCGTCGGTGTGGGTCGGCACGTCGAACTCGTACGTCTCGTAACCGCAGTACGGCATCGTCTTGCGCAGGTCCCAGGCGAGGCCCGCGGACCGCAGCACCGGGCCGGTGACGCCGAGCGCCATGCAGGCGGTCACGTCGAGCACCGCGACGTGCTGCGTACGCTCCAGCCAGATCGGCTGGCCGGACAGCAGGTTCTCGTACTCCTTGAGCCGCTTCGGCATCAGCTGGAGAAAGTCGCGGATCTTGCGGATCGCGTCGTCCGGCACGTCCTGCGCCACACCGCCCGGCCGCACGTACGCGTGGTTCATCCGCAGGCCGGTGATGGTCTCGAAGATGTCGAGGACGTACTCCCGCTCGCGGAAGCCGTACAGCATCATGTTGATCGCGCCCAGCTCCATGGCGGTGGTCGCCAGCCAGACCAGGTGCGACGAGACGCGGTTGAGCTCCATCATCAGCACTCGGATGGTGGTGGCCCGCTCGGTGATGTCGTCGGTGATGCCGAGCAGCTTCTCCACCGCGAGCGCGTACGCCGTCTCGTTGAACAGCGGCGAGAGGTAGTCCATCCGGGTCACGAACGTCGAACCCTGGACCCAGTTGCGGTACTCCAGGTTCTTCTCGATGCCGGTGTGCAGGTAGCCGATGACCGAGCGGGCCTCGCGGACCGTCTCGCCCTCCAGCTCCAGGACCAGCCGGAGCACGCCGTGGGTGGACGGGTGCTGCGGACCCATGTTGACGACGATCCGCTCGTCGTTGATCGGGTCCGTGCCGGAGACGACCTCGTCCCAGTCCCCGCCGGTGACGGTGAAGACCTTGCCCTCGGTCGTCTCGCGCTCGGTCGCGTAGTTCGACGTGGTCATTGGTACGACCTCCTACGGTCCGGCGGGGGGATCTCCGCACCCTTGTACTCGACGGGGACGCCGCCCAGCGGGTAGTCCTTGCGCTGCGGGTGCCCCTCCCAGTCGTCCGGCATGAGGATCCGGGTCAGGGCGGGGTGGCCGTCGAAGACGACGCCGAACATGTCGTACGTCTCCCGTTCCTGCCAGTCGGCGGTCGGGTAGACGGCGGTGACGCTCGGGACGTGCGGCTCCTCGACGGAGACCGCCACCTCCAGCCGGACGCTGCGGCGGTAGGTCATCGAGGTCAGGTGGTAGACCACGTGCAGACGGCGCTCCTGCGCGCCCAGGTAGTCCACACCGGACACCGACGAGAGCAGCTCGAAGCGCAGCGCGAGGTCGTCGCGCATCACCTGGCAGACCTCGGCGATCCGCTCCGGGCGGACGTGCAGGGTCAGCTCGCCCCGGTCGACCACGACCTTCTCGATCGCGTCGCCGAAGTCCGGGTACGCCTCCTCCAGCGCGTCCCGCACCTCGTCGAAGTAGCTCCCGTACGGCCGGGCCGCCTCCTCGATGGGCTTGCGCGGGCGGACCAGGCCGCCGTAGCCGGAGACGTCGCCGGTGCCCTGGTTGCCGAACATGCCCCGGCCGGCCGGGCTGGCCGGCGGGTACTCCGCCGGGGCGGTGGAGCTGGCACCGACCGGGGTGGTGGGTACCGGCACCCCGCCGTCGTTGTTCTTGTCGTTGCTCATTTCGGGCCCCTATGCGACGCCTGAAGGTGGTTCTGCGCCTTCATCCAGTTCTCGATCCGCAGCTGCTCCTCACGCCCCTCGCGGACCGCCTTCGTC
The DNA here is from genome assembly GCF_007827635.1 of Micromonospora sp. CNZ296. Lineage (NCBI taxonomy): Bacteria > Bacillati > Actinomycetota > Actinomycetes > Micromonosporales > Micromonosporaceae > Micromonospora > Micromonospora sp. CNZ296. The sequence continues at coordinate 25,102 of NZ_VISW01000033.1, read as the reverse complement.
CACTCGGCACGCCGGGCCTTGTCGCTGCGGTACGACGAGGGCATCGAGCCGTACGGCACCACCGGCACGTCGCCGCGCGCCTGGCGGGCCTCCAGCATCTTGCGGCCGTTCGGGCCCAGCGGCTCGTGCATGATCTTCTCGCGCAGCTTGAGCACCGCGTCGATGAGCATCTCCGGCCGGGGCGGGCAGCCGGGGAGGTACATGTCGACCGGTACGACGTGGTCGACGCCCTGCACGATGGCGTAGTTGTTGAACATGCCGCCGCTGCTGGCGCAGACGCCCATCGAGATGACCCAGCGGGGCTCGGCCATCTGGTCGTAGATCTGGCGCAGGACCGGGGCCATCTTCTGGCTCACCCGGCCGGCCACGATCATCAGGTCCGCCTGGCGGGGCGAGGCGCGGAAGACCTCCATGCCCCAGCGGCCCATGTCGTAGTGCGGGCCGCCTGCCGCCATCATCTCGATGGCGCAGCAGGCCAGACCGAACGTGGCGCCCCAGACCGAGGTCTTCCGCGTCCAGTTGACCAGCTTCTCGACGCTGGTGAGCAGGACGCCGGAGGGGAGCTTCTCCTCGATGCCCATCTGCTACCTCCTCAGTCCCAGTCCAGGCCGCCGCGACGCCAGACATAGGCGTACGCGACGAAGACCGCGACGATGAACAGGACCATCTCCACGAAGCCGAAGATCGGCAGGGCGTCGAAGGAGACCGCCCAGGGGTAGAGGAAGATGATCTCGATGTCGAAGACGATGAAGAGCATCGCCGTCAGGTAGAACTTGATCGGGAACCGGCCGCCGCCGACCGGCTGCGGGCTCGGCTCGATGCCACACTCGTACGCCTCGAGCTTGGCCTTGTTCAGACGCCGCGGGCCGGCGAGTCGGGCAGCGGCCACGGAGAACAGCGCGAACGCCGCAGCGAGGGCGAACAGCCCGATGATGGGTGCGTAAGGAGAGAGCGTCATCGTTGTCCCCTGCTCGTCCTTCCCTGACCTCGGTGGTTGGCCAAAATCACACTATTCACGTCCCTCACGACCTCGGTCGGCGGGGGTCGATCTCTGTCCGGCCCGTGGACGTTCCGCCTCGGGCCGGTCGTCTTCTACACGGCCGGAGCCACCTTCGTCATCGCGTTGATGACCCGGTCCATCGCGTCCCCGCCGCGCGGGTCGGTCAGGTTGGCCAGCAGCTTGAGCACGAAACGCATGAGCATCGGGTGCGGCATGCCGTGCTTGGTCGCCATCCGCATGATCTCGGGGCGGCCGATGAGCTTCACGAAGACGCCGCCGAGCCGGTAGTAGCCGCCGAAGCGGGCCTTCAGCTCCTGCGGGTACGCCATCAGCGCCCGCTCCCGCTCCGCGCCGACCGGGCGGGCGAGCGCCTGCACCACGACCTCCGCGGCCATCTCGCCCGACTCCATCGCGTACGCGATGCCCTCGCCGTTGAACGGGTTGACCATGCCGCCGGAGTCACCGACGAGCAGCACGCCGCGGGTGTAGTGCGGCACGCGGTTGAAGCCCATCGGCAGCGCGGCGCCGAGGATCGGACCCTCCGCGTTGGACTCGTCGGTCATCCCCCAGTCCTCGGGGGTGTTCGCGAGCCAGTCGGTGAGCAGCTTGCGGTAGTTCGTCTTGCCGAACGCCGAGGAGGAGTTCAGCACGCCCAGGCCGACGTTCACCCGGCCGTCGCCGAGGCCGAAGATCCAGCCGTAGCCGGGCAGCAGCGCGTCGCTGCCCTTGGCCCGCAGCTCCAGCCAGGACTCCAGGTAGTCGTCGTCGTGCTTGGCGGGCGAGCGGTAGTAGCGGCGGACGGCCACGCCGATCGGGCGGTCCTCCCGCTTGGCGAGCCCGAGTGCGAGCGGGAAGCGGCCGGAGACGCCGTCGGCGGCGACCACGAGCGGCGCGTGGAACGTGGCGGGTTCCTTGTCCGGGCCGACCTCGGCCTGCACGCCGATCACCCGGTCGTCGGCGCCGAGCACCGGTCCGAGGACGTTGACGCTGGTCTGCAGCTTCGCCCCGGCGGCGACCGCACGCTGGGCGAGCAGGTCGTCGAAGTCGAGCCGGGTGCGCACCAGGCCGTAGTTGGGGAAGCTGGCCAGGTCGGGCCAGTCCAGTTCCAGGCGTATGCCGCCGCCGATCACCCGCAGGCCCTTGTTGTGCAGCCAGCCCGCCTCGGGCGAGGTGTCCACGCCCATCCGGATCAGCTGCCGTACGGCGCGGGGCGTGAGCCCGTCACCGCAGACCTTCTCCCGGGGAAACTCCGTCTTCTCCAGCAGCAGCACGCGTACGCCGTGCCGCGCCAGGTGGTACGCCGTGGCCGATCCTCCGGGACCGGCGCCCACGACGATGACGTCGGCGTCGTTCTCCACCGCGGTCATCCGCGCCTCCTCCCGCATGCTCGTGAAATGCTTCACAAGCCGATCCGGTTGGAGTCTATGACCGGCGTTACACCAGTACGCGCTGAGGGGGGCCTAACTTCGCGGAAACGCGCCGGTAAGAGCGTCGAGACCGGTCAGGGGCGCGCCTGCGCGGCCGGTCCGAGCCCGGCGTCGAGGCGGATGGCCTCGGGCAGGTGGTCGCGCAACGCGCCACCGGCGGCCCGGTCCAGCGCGGCCAGCACCTCGGCGACGACCTGCCGGACATCGGCGGGATCCGCGCCGGCCAGCTCGCGGAGCTGCGCGATCAGCTCGGCGGCGTCGTCGTCGGTGGCGGCCTGGTCTGGTCCCGTCATGGGGGCGAGCCTACGGGACAAAGTAGACCAAAACCGGATATTCACGAAATGACCAGCGTTCGCTGGCCGGGCGGTCAGTTTCGGACTGCCCGGTGCAGCGCCACGACGCCGCCGGTCAGGTTGCGCCACGCCACCCGGCCCCAGCCGGCCGCGCCGATCCGCGCGGCCAGCGCCGCCTGGTCCGGCCAGGCCCGGATCGACTCCGCCAGGTAGACGTAGGCGTCCGGGTTGCTCGACACCGCGCGGGCCACCGCCGGCAACGAACGCATCAGGTACGACAGGTAGACGGTGCGGAACGCCGGGTTCACCGGAGTGCTGAACTCGCAGACCACGAGCCGCCCGCCCGGCCGGGTCACCCGGGCCAGCTCGGCCAGCGCCGCGTCGGTGTCGTTGACGTTGCGCAGCGCGAAGGAGATGGTCACCGCGTCGAAGCTGGCGTCGGCGAACGGCAGCCGAAGCGCGTCCCCGGCCAGCAGCGGCACCGACGGACGGGTGCGCTTGCCGGCGTGCAGCATGCCCAACGACAGGTCCGCACCCACCGCGTACGCCCCGGAGTGGGCCAGTTCCTCGGTCGACACGCCGGTGCCGGCGCCCACGTCCAGCACCCGCTCGCCCGGCCGCAGCCCGAGCGCCGCCCGGGTGGCCCGCCGCCACGACCGGTCCTGGCCGAACGACAGGACGGTGTTCGTCAGGTCGTAGCGGGCCGCGACACCGTCGAACATCGCGGCGACCTCGTGCGGCTGCTTGTCCAGGCTGGCGCGCTGGCCCTGCGGGGTACGGCTCACCCCTCCACTCTGCCAGCCGCGTCGCCCCCGCCTCCCTCCGGGTACGCGACAGGGCGGGGTGGTCACCCACCCCGCCCTGGTCGCGTATCGGTTCCCCGGTCAGTCGCCGGTGCGCTCCTCGCCCGGAGCGACAAGGACCACCTTGCGGCGGCGGGACAGCATCATCAGCGCCGCGCCGGCCGCGAGCACGGCCGCGCCGACGCCGCCGATCAGGCCGACCTGCATACCGGTCACCGGCAGGCCACCGTCGCCGCTACCGCCACCCGCGCCACCACCGGCGGTCGGGGTCGGCACCGCCGTCGCGTCGCCGGTCGGCGTCGGCTGGGCGGTCGGCGTCGAGGTCGGCTGGGTGGTCGGCGTCGGGCTCGGGGTCGACTGCGGGCTCTGGTCGACGAAGACGTCGAACACCGCGCTGTTGTCACCGTCGTCGGTCTCGGCGAACGCGCGCCGCTGCGCCGAGCTGGCGACCCGCGGCTCCTCCTCGGGCGCACCGGAGGCGGCGTCCAGGCCCTCGGCCCAGAGGATGCCGGGCCGGAGCAGCTTCTCGGTCACGTCCGCGCCGACAGTCACCCGGACGTCGGCGGTGTAGTACTGGCCGGGCTTGAGCACCGCGCCCAGGTCCTCGCAGTACGCGTTGAGGAAACCACCCAGGTTCTGCTCGACGCAGCCGTCGGGCAGCTTCGCGAAAGTGACACCGGCCGGCAGCGCGATCCCGTACTTGATGCCGGTGGCGCGCTTGCTGCCGTCGTTGAACACGGCCCAGTCCAGCGGCGCGGTCCCGCCCGGCCGGACCGGGCGCAGGCCGGACTCGTCGGCGTCGTCGCCGTCCACGCGCACGTCGGCGTACACGTCCTGGACCCAGGTCGTGAGGTCGTAGCCCGGCTCGGTGACGGTGATGTCGTGGTCGATGGTGTCCAGCACTCCGGCGCCGTTCGCCGCGCTGATCGAGACCGTGAGCGTACCGGCCGCGCCCTTGCCGCCGGTGGAGAACAGCGGGAGACCGAAGTCCTCAGTGGTGCCGGCGGGCAGGTCGCCGAGCAGGCAGGAGAAGGTGGTGCCACGGATGTCGCAGCCGGCCGGGACCAGCACGCCGACCTTGGCGGTCTTGAGGCCCTTCGTCTCGACGGTGACCCGGACGTCCTTCGCGTCGACGGTCCCCAGGGTGTTGTTCACCTGGAACTTGAACGGCTTGGCCTTCGCCTCGCTGACGCCCTTGGCGAGCTGGTAGCTGAGCGGGATGAGCTGGAGGTCAGCCTTGTCGGCGGCCTGCGCCGGGCCGGCGGCGGCGCCGAGACCGGCGGTGGAGAGCAGGGCCACGACGCCGGCGCGGGCCAGCGTGGACCGGTAGCGGAAGGTCATTGTTCCCCCGGGGGTAGGGACACGTGATCACGTACCGAACGAACGGACGGTACCGGAGCGACGCCTCGTCACGCCACCGCGCGGCGGTGGGAATTCCCATCGATCCCGGCAGACAGCAGGGGCGGGATGGTCACCCATCCCGCCCCTGCCGCGGTGCGTTATGTGAACGGCCCTCATGGGCCGATGGAGGACGACGGTCCGACGGACGCCGCCAGCGTAATGGCGTCGTCGGCTCACCGGGCCGTGCTCACCCGGGTCGCCGCCGACCTGTTACCTGCCTGCTCGCGGCCCGGATCGGTGGTGTCGCGCGGGCAGGCTAGCCGCCGGTGATCACGCAGGTGAAGATCCCTGGCCGAACCTTCACCGGAAACGGGCGGAGCTCCGGCCGCACGACGGACACCGACCGGCCGAACGGCGGAACGGCGGAACGGCGGGACCGGGTCAGTTGACCTCGACCAGCGGCAGCGACTTCCCGGCACCGCCGCCGGGCAGGGCGATCGACGAGAAGTGCGAGACGACACGGTCGTCGCTCGGGTCGTCGGCGGGCGTGTGGTGCACCGCGAGCCGGTTGTAGAGCGTGTCCCGCTGGGCCGGGATCCGGTCGGCCGATCGGATCATGCCGATCAGCTCGTGCAGGTTGGACCGGTGCCGGGCGCCGGCCGAGGAGATGACGTTCTCCTCCAGCATGATCGAGCCGAGGTCGTCCACGCCCATGTGCAACGCGAGCTGCCCGACGTCCTTGCCGGTGGTCAGCCAGGACGCCTGGAGGTGCGGCACCGTCTCGAAGAACAGGCGGGCCACCGCGACCAGGCGCAGATATTCCAGCGTGGTCGCCTGGGTGCGGCCCTTCAGGTGGTTGTTCTCCGGCTGGTACGTCCACGGGATGAAGGCCCGGAAACCACCGGTACGGTCCTGCACGTCGCGGATCATCCGCAGGTGCTCGATGCGCTCGGCGTTCGTCTCGCCGGTGCCCATCATCATGGTGGCCGTCGACTCCAGGCCCTGCCGGTGCGCCAGCTCCATGACCTCCAGCCAGCGCGCGCCGGACTCCTTCAGCGGCGCGATCGCCTTACGCGGCCGGTCCGGCAGCATCTCGGCGCCGGCGCCGGCGATCGAGTCCAGGCCGGCGGTCTTGATCCGGGCGATGGCCTCGTCCAGGCTCACGCCGGAGACCTTCGCCATGTGCAGGATCTCGCTCGGGCCGATCGAGTGGATGGCGAGCTGCGGGTACGCCTTCTTGACCGAGGAGAACAGCTCCTCGTAGTACTCGACGCCGTAGTCCGGGTGGTGCCCGCCCTGGAGCATGACCTGGGTGGCGCCCAGCTCGACCGCCTCGCCGCAACGGCGCAGGATCTCCTCGGTCGGGTGGGTCCACCCCTCCTTGTGCTTGGGGGCCCGGTAGAACGCGCAGAACTTGCACGCCGTCACGCAGACGTTCGTGTAGTTGATGTTGCGGTCGATCAGGTACGTGACGATGTTGTCCGGGTAGCGGCGCCGCCGTACCGCGTCGGCCGCCTCGCCCAGCGCGTGGAAGGGCGCGTCGGTGTAGAGCAGCAGCGCCTCCTCGGGCGTGATCCGCCCGCCGTCCGCGCCGCGTTGCAGGATGTCGTCGATCTCCCGGTTCGCCGTCACATCCCCGAGCGTACGTCGCGGGCCCGACGGCGGGAAACGCCACTCCTCACCCGGTGACGAGAGACCCACCCGGTCAGGGCATGCCCGGACTGGCCACTGGCAGCCCGATCGCCTTGGCCGCCTCCAGCAGCCGCTTGTCGTACGTGACGAACGCGACGAACTCGGCCGCCGCCTGCCGGGCCAGGATCTCGGCGGTGGCGAGGTGAACGGCGTCCAGGCTGCGCAGCATCGGCTCCGGATACGCGCCCGCTGTCGCCCGGACCGTGGCGTCGATCTCGACCCGGTAGAGACGTCCCAGCACCGAGGGCACACCCACCAGCGCCTGTGGAGCGGCGCGACGCAACGCCCGTGGCACCTCCACCTCGACGAGGGCCGACGACACCAAGGCGGTGCCGGCGCGCTCGTTCAGCCAGCCGAGCAGATCCGCCGTCTCCGCCTCCCGCCGCAGCATCTTGATGACCGCCGCCGAGTCGAGGTAGATCACCAGCGCTCCTCGTCGCGCGCCTCGACCAGCGCGGCCGCCGCGTCCACCGCGGGATCCCCGAGCACCGGCGGCATCGGGACCGGGCCGGTCGTGGTCGGGGCCATGGCCCGGCCCTCGGCCACCAACCGGCCGAGAAGCGCGTCACCGGCCAGCACCGGCACGAGGCGGGCGATCGGCTCACCCCGATCGGTCACCTCGACCGTCTCACCGGCGCGCACCCGCGCCAGCACCCGGCTGGTGTGCTGATTCAACTCCCGGACGGCGATCTGCTCCATGAGGCAAGTGTAGGACGTAACGTTCTACGCGTCACGGACGGCGGTCGACTCGAAACGCCACTGCGGGAAGCGGAGCGCTGGCGCCGCCCGCCTACGCTCTCGGCGTGCCAGTCGTATCGCCGCCGCCCACCCCCGTACGCGTGGCCGGCGCCCGCTCCGCCCTCTGGTCCCTCACCATGACCGCCGTGCTCGCCGGCTTCGGCCTCGCCGTGATCGCGGTCAGCGCGGTGGTCGCCCACCTCACCGTGGGACTGCCGATCGCGGTGCCGATCTCCGTCGCCCTGGTCGGGTGCCTCGCCTTCGCGGTCGGCCTGCGCCTGCTGCACCGGGGCTGGTGGCTGACCCTGCTGTCGGTGCTGCCTGCGCTGTTCGTGCTGGTGGGCACCGTGCAGCTCGCCCCGGAGTCGGTGCTTCGGGAGCGTGGCGTCGCCCAGCAGGTGACCATCACCGACGTGCAGACCGTCGGCAAGCGGCACGAGTTCGTCCTCCAGGGCGACACCGGCCGGCTCGACGAGCCACTGGTCTACCGGGGCAGTTCCCCCGGCTACCGGGTCGGCCAGCGACTGACAGTGCTCGTCGACCCGCGGGGCGAGGTGGAGCTGGCCGACGCGCGGGACGTGGACCCGGCCGGTAAGCGGGGCATGCTCGTGCTCGGCGCGGCGGGATGGACCCTGCTCGCGCTGGTCGGCGGGTGGCGCGGGCACGTCAGCCGGGCCCGTGGCCGCGCCGCCACGGCACCGCCCGTGGTGTTCTGACCGGCGGCGCCGCTAGGCGTCGTAGTCGACAGTGAGTTCGTCGGTGACCGGGCTGGACTGGCAGGTCAGCACGTAACCGGCTGCGACCTCGTCGGGCTCCAGCGCGTAGTTGCGCGCCATCGTCACCTCACCGGACGTCACCTTGGCCCGGCAGGTCGAGCACACCCCGCCCTTGCAGGCGTACGGCAACTCGCCGCGCACCCGCAGCGCCGCGTCGAGCACCCGCTCGTCCCGGCCCATCGTGAAACTGGACGAGCGCCCGTCCAGCAGGATCGTCACCTCGGTGCCGGCCCCGGGCCGGTCGGTCTCGCGCCGCACCGGCTCCGGCGGGGCGTCGACGTGGAACAGCTCGGTGTGCACCGCCGCGTCCGGCACGCCGCGACCCGCGAGCACCGCCTTGGCGTCCACCACCATGCCGTACGGGCCGCAGAGGAACCACTCCTCGATCTCGTCACCGGGTACGACGGTGTCGAGCAGCCGGGTCAGCCGGTCGGCGTCGATCCGCCCGGACAGCAGCGCCGACTCGCCCATCTCCCGGGACAGCACGTGCACCAGGTGCAGCCGGGTCGGGTAGCGGTCCTTCAGGTCGGCCAGCTCCTCGGCGAACATCACCGAGTTCGCCGTGCGGTTGCCGTACACGAGCGTGAACGTGCTGCGCGGCTCGGTCGCCAGCGCGGTCGCGGCCAGCCCGAGGACCGGGGTGATGCCGGAACCGGCGACCACCGCGCCGTACCGGCGGGCCCGGTCCGGGGTGAACGCGGAGGTGAAGTGGCCCAGCGGCGGCAGCACCTCGACGGTGTCGCCGCCGCGCAGCGCGCCGCAGGCGTACGCGGAGAACGCCCCACCCGGAACCTCACGCACCCCGACCCGCAACCGGCCGTGCCGGGCCAGCTCGTCGGGGGTGGAGCAGATCGAGTACGACCGCCGCACCTCCTCGCCGTCGCCGTCGGCCGGGCGGCGGACGGTGAGGTGCTGCCCGGCGGAGAACGCGAAGGTCTCGCGCAGCTCCTCCGGTACCGCGAACGTGATCGACACCGAGTCGTCGGTGAGCCGGTCCACGGCGGCGACGGGCAGCGGATGGAAGACCGGCCGGCGGCGCACCGGCCGGGTGATGGTGACAGTCACAGCGCCTTCAGGTGGTCGAAGGGTTCGGAACAGGAGCGGCAGCGCCACAGCGCCTTGCACGCGGTGGAGCCGAAGCGGCTGATCTGGGTGGTCTCCGGCGACCCGCAGCGCGGACAGCGTACGGCGAGGGTCAGCGGCACCACCGTGTCGTCGCCGCGCGGCGCGGGCGGGGCGATGCCGGCGGCAGCGAGCTTGGCCCGGCCGGCCTCGGAGATCCAGTCGGTGCTCCACGCCGGGTGGTAGACGGTGCGGACCTCGGCGTCCGGATGCCCGGCGGCGGCCAGCGCCCGGCGGATGTCCTCCCGGATCACGTCCATGGCCGGGCAGCCGGTGTAGGTGGGGGTGATGGTGACGACGACCCGGCCGGTGTCCGGTTCCTCGTCGACAGCGCGCAGGATGCCCAGCTCGTCGATGGTGATGACGCGGATCTCCGGGTCCACCACCGCCGCCGCGGCCGCCCTGGCGTCGGTCACCAGCGCCACCCTCCGTTCGCGACTGCGGGGCTCCGCTCCGCTGCACTCTTCGCGCTCACCAGCTCGCTCCGGGGTGGGCGCGGTGCAGCACCTGCATCTCGGCGAGCAGGTAGGAGAGGTGCTCGGTGTGCAGGCCGTCCCGGCCGCCACCGGGCGCCCAGCCCATCTCCGGCCGGATCAGCGTGGCCTCGTCCAGCACGGCGGACACGGTGGCGTCGAAGTCGGCCCGAAGGGTGGACGGGTCGACCGGCGCCGCCGGGTCCGGGGCGAACAGCTCGTGGACGTACGGCCACACCTGGTCGACCGCGTCCTGCATGCGCCGGTGCGACTCCTCGGTGCCGTCGCCGAGCCGCTTCACCCACAGCGAGGCGTGGTCCAGGTGGTACGCCGACTCCTTGCGCGCCTTCGCCCCGACCGCGGCCAGCCGCTCGTCAGCGCAGCCGGCCAGCGCCGTGTAGAGCGGCGACTGGTACGCGGCCAGGAGGAACAGCTTCGCCATGGTCACACCGAAGTCGCCGTTCGGCAGCTCGACCAGCAGGCAGTTGCGGAACTCGCGGTCGTCGCGAAGGTAGGCCAGGTCGTCCTCGTCGCGGCCCGCGCCCTCCAGCTCGCCCGCGTACGTGAGCAGCAGCCGCGCCGCGCCGAGCTGGTCGAGGGCGATGTTGGCGAGGGCGATGTCCTCCTCCATCTCGGGCGCGCGGGAGGTCCACTCACCGAGGCGCTGCGCGGCGATGAGCGCGTCGTCGCCGACGGCCAGCGTGAAGTCGAACAGGCTCATAGGTGCGCAGCCCCTTCGGGGACCTCGTAGAACGTCGGGTGGCGGTAGACCTTGTCGGCGGCCGGGTCGAAGAACGCGTCCTTCTCGTCCGGGCTGGACGCGGTGATCGCGCTCGCCGGCACCACCCAGATGGAGACGCCCTCCTGGCGGCGGGTGTAGAGATCCCGGGCGTTGCGCAGGGCCAGCTCGGCGTCGGGGGCGTGCAGGCTGCCGACGTGCGTGTGCGACAGGCCACGGCGGGCCCGCACGAAGACCTCCCACAGGGGAGAGGACGCGCTGTTCATGCCGCTACCGCCTTTCGTCCCGCCCGCTTCGCGGCGTACGCCGCGGCGGCCTCCCGTACCCACGCGCCGTCGGCGTGCGCCTTGCGCCGGTGCGCCATGCGCTCCCGGTTGCACGGCCCGTTGCCCTTGATCACCCGCATCAGCTCGTCGTAGTCGGGCTGGGTGTAGTCGTACGCCTGCCGCTCGTCGTTCCAGCGCAGGTCCGGGTCGGGGAGGGTGAGGCCGAGCACCTCCGCCTGGCCGACGCACATGTCGACGAAGCGCTGGCGCAGCTCGTCGTTGGAGAAACGCTTGATCTTCCAGGCCATGGACTGGGCGCTGTGCGTCGAGTCGCCGTCCGGCGGGCCGAACATGGCCAGTGACGGGTACCACCAGCGGTCCACCGCGTCCTGGGCCATCGCCTTCTGCGCCGGGGTGCCGTGCGCCAGCGTGTGCAGGATCTCGTAGCCCTGCCGCTGGTGGAACGACTCCTCCTTGCAGACCCGGATCATCGCCCGGGCGTACGGGCCGTAGGAGCAGCGGCACAGCGGCACCTGGTTGACGATCGCCGCGCCGTCCACGAGCCAGCCGATCGCACCCACGTCGGCCCAGGTCAGGGTCGGGTAGTTGAAGATCGAGCTGTACTTCTGCCGGCCGTCGAGCAGCAGATCCACCAGCTCGTCGCGGCTGATCCCGAGCGTCTCGGCGGCCGCGTAGAGGTAGAGGCCGTGACCGGCCTCGTCCTGCACCTTGGCCAGCAGGATCGCCTTGCGCTTGAGCGAGGGCGCCCGGCTGATCCAGTTGCCCTCCGGCTGCATACCGATGATCTCGGAGTGGGCGTGCTGGGCGATCTGCCGGATCAGCGTCCTGCGGTACGCCTCGGGCATCCAGTCGCGGGGTTCGATCTTCTGGTCCGCGTTGATGACGTCGGCGAAGTACGCCTCGACGTCCTCGTCCGGGGCCGGACCTCCGCGCCGGGCGCGCGCCGCCGCCTCGCGCAGCGCCGCCTCCGCCGCCTCCACCTCGCCGAGCAGGCCGCCGCCCGGAGCGTCCTCCGGCGGGGCGAAGTCGTTGCCATACATGCAGCCAGTGTTACAGCTCGCCACGAATGACACCAGAGGGTGTAACAGGTTTCGAGGGCCACCTCGCGTCACCGGACGTGCGCACGCCGCCATCGGCCCTGGTGGCTGTGATGTCGGTCACTGCGAATCGCAGAAATCCCCCAAGAGCGGCAAAGCAGCTCAATATCCCGCCCACCCGGCAAAGTCACGGGTGTCGAGACCTGGCATCCGCGCTGTCCGGAAGTAGACTTCCGACCGGCAAACCGTTCGGCTTCATGATCGTCACCGTTCAGGCCACCGTCCCCCGGCCTAGTGGCGACCGGGCCGAACCCATGCGGAAGCGCCGGTCCCCCCGGCCAGACATCTGGAGCTCACCACTCATGCGACCTCGCGTGACCTTGGTGCTCGCCATCGTGGCGGTCCTCATCGGCGGCGTCATGCTGGTGCCGGCCGCGTACGCGAAGCTCTCCGGCGGAGACGGCGCGGGCGGCCTCGGCGGCGGCGAGCAGGTCCCGGCGCCGGCACCGACCGCGCCGGCGCCCCCGACGCTCGCCGACGCCCCGGTGTCGGTGAACTTCAAGGGTGAGTTCTTCTCCTGGGCCCTGATGGACCGCGAGACCGGCACTGTCACCGGCGCGAAGAACATGAACCAGACCAGCTCCACCGAGTCGATGCTCAAGGCCTGGATCATCGCGGACTACCTTCGCCAGCTCGGCGACAAGCAGCCGAGCGCCGGGCTCAAGAAGGCGGCGATCCTGGCGATCCGGGACAGCGACGACGACGGCGCGAACGCGGTGTACCGGGCGGCGGGCGGTTCCTACAAGCCCCAGCCGGGCGGCCGGCCCGACCCGGTCATCGCGCGGGCGATCCAGATCTGCGGCCTGACCGACACCAGGCCCGGCAGCGTGCCCGACTACAAGGGCTGGTGGAGCTTCACCGAGATGTCCCCCCGGGACGCGGCCCGCCTCGGCGACTGCATCGCCGACGGCCGCGCCGCCGGCCCCAAGTGGACCAAGTGGCTGCTCAGCGAGATGACCAAGGTGGCCGGCAGCGTCAGCAAGCAGGGCGCGCGGTCCGGCGGCGGCCGGTGGGGCATCATCGACGGCCTGCCGGCGACGATCAAGTCGCAGGGCCCGGTGCACATGAAGAACGGCTGGACGCAGCTCGCCTACGACGGCAACTGGCACGTCAGCTGCCTGGCGTTCACCGACAAGTGGAGTCTCTCCGTGATGATGCGGTACCCGGGCAGCTCCGGTCTGCCGTACGGTGCGAAGATGTGCGCCGCCGTCGCCACCCAGCTCGTGGCGCCGCAGCCCGGCGCCGCGCTCAAGGTGCCGCAACAGCCGGTCGGGAAGCTCTGATGGCCGGTGCCCGGCGTCGGCCCGGCAGCTACCGGCGCCCGCTCGCGTTCAGCGCCCTGGCTGCGGCCCTCGTCGGCCTGCTCGGCCTCTCCCTGCGTGTGATCCCCGGCTCCCCGCTGGAGGCCACCGCGAACTCGCATCCCGAGCCGACGAGCGAACGGTCCACGCAGCAGTCCGTCGACCGCAACGCGCCGCGTGTCGCCCCCTCACCGTCGATCGCCCCGCTGCCGTTCCAGGCGAAGAACCTGGACAGCCTCAAGATCAAGGGCTGGTACGCCTGGTCCGTCCTGGACAAGCGCACCGGGAAGATCATCGGCTCGGCGAACATGGGCGAGACGAGCACCACCGCGTCCCTGATCAAGTCCTGGGTGGTGGCCGACTACCTGCGCCTGAGCGCCGCGGAAGGCCGGACGCCGAGCGACGCGAAGCTGGCCGACGCCACGAAGATCATCCGGGACAGCGACAACACCCGGGCGCAGGAGTTCTACGAGAACGTCGGCGGCTCGGACTCGATCGAGCGGCTGATCTCGATCTGCAGGCTGACCGACAGCGAGGTCGCCTCCGACGGCGGCTGGAGCCGCACCGAGCTGTCCCCTCGGGACACCGCGCGCCTCGGTCTCTGCATCGACGACGGCCGGGCGGCCGGGCCGAAGTGGACCAAGTGGCTGCTCAACGAGATGCGCCAGGTACGCGCTCCCGGCGACTTCGGCATCCGCAAGGCGTTCCCGGCGGCCCAGCAGAAGAAGATCGCCATCAAGAACGGGTGGATCGACCGGGACAAGGAAGAGGAGTACCACGTCAACTGCCTGGCCATCGGCGACACCTGGACGATGGGCGTGATGCTGCGCACCCCGTTCGGCGTCGAAGGCGGCTGGGAGTACGGCATGGACGCCTGCGAACGGATCACCAAGGCGCTGCTGCGCCCGGCGACCTGACCCAGGCACGCCCGGCCTGACTCCGCGCGGCCGGCCCTCGCGCGGCCCGCGCGGTCAGCCCTCGCGGTCAGCCCTGGAAGAACTCCGGGCCGCCGGCCGGCAGCGCCGGCACCTCCCCGTGCGCGGCCGCCCGGCGGGCGAACTCGCGCAACCCGGCCACCTGCCGCTCGCCCAGCGAGAAGTCGAGCGCCCGGAAGTACGTGGCGAGCGTGGCCGCGTCGAACGTCTCCCAGCGGGCCGCCGCCTCCGCCACCTGGTCCAGCTCGGCCAGGCACAGGTCGCGCGAGCGCAGGAACGCCTCGTGCACCTCCTTGACCAGGCCCGGGTGGGCGGCGGCGAACTCGCGGCGTACCGCCCAGACGGCGAACACCATCGGCAGGCCGGTCCAGTCGTGCCACGCCTGCCCCAGGTCGGTCACCTCGAGGCCCTTGGCGGGCGCCTCGTAGAGCGCGCGCAGCGCCACGTCGCCGATGAGCACTCCGGCGTCGGCCTCCAGCAGCATCTGGGTCAGGTCCGGCGGGCAGCGGAAGTACTCCGGGCGCACGCCGTGCCGCTCGGCGAGCAGCAGCTGGGCCAGCAGCACCCCGGTACGCGAGGTGGAGCCGAGCGCCACCCGGGCGCCGTCCAGCTCGCCCAGCGGGCGGGTGGACACCACGTTCACCGAGAGCACCGGCCCGTCGCTGCCGACCGCCAGGTCGGGCAGGAGCAGCAGGTCATCGGCGTGCTTGAGGAACTCCACCAGCGTGATCGGGCCGATGTCCAGGTCACCGGCGACCAGGTCGGCGCTCAGCCGGTCCGGCGAGTCCTTGTGCAGGTCGACGTCGATCAGCGCGCCGGACCGCATCAGCCCCCAGTAGATGGGCAGGCAGTTGAGGAACTGGATGTGCCCCACCCGGGGGCGGGCGATGCGGTCGGCCATGACCCGACCGTATCGCCGTGGCTTCCGCCGCGCCGCCGGGGGATCCGATCGAGTGGTGAACTCCGCACCCGGCGGGAAGGAAGGGCCCCTTGTTAACGCCTTCGGTAGAGGAAGGGCCCCTTCTTAACGCCAGCGGTCAGACGGACTTCGCCGCCACGGAGACGGCGGCAGGCGTGGCCGTACGGGCGGCGGCGCGCTCGGCGCGTACCGCGCGGCGGACCGGCCCGAGCAGCGCCACCACGACCAGCAGGCCGGCCACGCCGCAGCCGGCGATCAGGACGCGCGGGCCGGCCACCTCCAGCAGCAGGCCCCCGACCAGGTAGCCGCCCATCGCCGCGCCCTGCGCCGCCGCTCCGAAGACCGCGAACGCCCGGCCCCGGGACGCCTCGGGCACCCGCCGGGCCAGCAGCAACTGGTCGAAGACGTTGTTGCCGCCGTTCGCCACGCCGCCCGCCAGCCAGATGGGCACGAGCAGCCAGGCCGAGGGCACCGCGGCCGAGACGAGCACCGCCAGGCAGCAGCCGCCGAGCAGCACCAGCCCGGCCCCGAGCAGCGCGCCGTCGTCGGCGAGCCGGCGGGCGACCCGGGCGAACAGCCACGCGCCGAGCACGATGCCGAGCGTCCAGGAGCCGGTGACCAGGCCGTACACGGTGGTGCTGCTGCCGAGCGTCTCCCGGATGAAGAAGACCTCGATCACGTTCACTGCGCCGACCGCGCCGATCACCGCGGCCACGCTGCCGACCATCACCGTCAGCAGCGGGTCGCGGCGCAGCCGCCACGCGGGCGCGACCGCCGCGGCGACCGCGGCCGGCGTCCGGCGCCCTCCCCTGCGGGTACGGATGAGCAGCCCGGCCGCCACCAGCGCGAGGTAGCTGAACGCGTCGACGAGCAGCGGCACCCGGGTGCCGAACTGCCCGACGAGCAGCCCGGCCAGCGCCGGACCGGCGAGCGCGCCGAGCGTCCCGGCGGTCTGGTTGAGCGCGCCCGCCCGGGGCAGGTCCTCGGGCCGGACCATCACCGGCACCAGCGCGGCGATCGCCGGCTGGGTGACCGCGAGCCCGGTCGCGAGCAGCGCCACGAGTGCGATCACCAGCACCGGATCCCGCGCGTACGCGAGGGCCAGGCAGACCGCGGCCTGCACGAGACCGGCGGCGACGAGCAGCACCCGGCTGTCCACCCGGTCGGCGAGCCGGCCGGTCAGCGGCGCGAGCACCACGAGCGGCAACGTCGCGGCGAGCAGCAGCCCGGAGACGGCGAGTCCGCCGGCGCCGGCGGATTGGAGGGCGAGCGTGAGCGTGGCGGCGGCGAGGAAGTCCCCGCAACTGGAGATGCCGCGCGCGGTGGCCGCGAGCCAGACGTCCGGCCAGCGCGACGCGTCAGTTGTGAAGGACATACTTCGAAAGTAATCCTTCACAACTGACGCGCGCAACCCCCTCAGTCGACGGGCATCGCCCGGTACTGCGTCGCCACCGGCCGGGCCCCGGCCGGCGGATCGGTCCGGGTCCGCCGCCGGTACGGCTCCATCAGCGCCTGGATCGCCTGGTTCAGCTCGGTCAGCTCCTCGGCGGTCATGAGCAGCATGCTGTCGCTGAACCAGGTCGCCGCGTACCACTCCGGCGACTCGTCCGGCGCGCGGCGCAACCAGTCCCGGACCCGCTGGGCGTCGCGGACCATGTGCGCCTCGACCAGTGCCACCTCGGCGGCACGCGCCTCCGGGTCGGCGTCCGGCCCCACCTCGACGTGGTACGACGGATTCACCGCCTGCCAGAGCCGCTCCCGGGCGTCACCCCGCCCGGGCGCCTGCTGGACCAGCCCGAACTTCGCCAGCTCGCGCAGGTGATAGCTGGTGGCGCTCGGCGAGAGGCCGGCGATCTCGGCGCACTCGGTGGCCGTCGCACCGCCCTCCAGCGTGCCGAGATGTTCCATGATCGCCATGCGGGCCGGGTGAGCGAGTGCCCGCATCACCTGCGGATCACTGATCGTCACCCGGCTCCGGCCGGGAAGCGCCTCGGTCATGCCTCAATGATCCCGCGTCGGCGGACGCCGGGATCCAGCGGTGGAACCATCGGATTCAGGCGACCTTGAGCTGCTCGTCGCCGAAGTCGGCGATCAACTTGAGGGTGCCGCCGAGCGCACCGATGTAGCGCGCGAGCACCTCCTGGGTCGCGACGTTGCCCGCCTCGATCTGCGAGACCCGGGCGACCGAGACACCCATCCTCGACGCCACCTGCTCCTGCGTCATCTCCCGCCGCTTGCGCAGCTCGGCGAGCCGCCACCCACGCGCCTGATCGAGCATCTCCCCGACCTCGGCCTCGAACGCGCGCGGGCCGCCGGCAGTGTCGATCGCCCGGTCCAGGTGGGTGGTGTCACGCCAGCGCCTGACGCCGCTCATCGGTTCTCCTCCTGCCGTTCCTTCAGGTACGTGTCGTACAGCTGCTCCGCCTCCGGTATGGCTTCGCGGTACCACCGTGTCCACTGCCCGGACTTGTCGCCGGCGACCAGCAGCACCGCTGAGCGCCATGGATCGAAGACGAACAGGATCCTGATCTCGGTGCGCCCCGCCGACGGCGGTCGCAGCTCCTTGAGGTTGCTCAGACGCGAGGCGGTGATGCTGTCGACGAGAGGTCGCCCCTCGGCGGGCCCGTTGCGTTCCAGCACCAGGATGGCCTGGTTGACGAGGCGATGGGAGTCGCGGTCGAGGACGTAGAGCTGATCGAGGAACTCCTCCACCTGCCCTGTCATCAGGATCTCCCACTCCATCCCCCACCTCCGGACTTAATAATATTATTAAGGTTGAGGCCGGGTCGAGCGAAACGCCAGCCATCCCGAAAATCGTTGGCGTGACCGGCCGGTGCTCCCGTAGCGTGGAGGACCGCCCGACGGCCGCGGTGAGCATGCACCGCAGCGGACGTCCCCGCGCCGGGAGCAGGCCAACCGCCCCGGACACGCGAGCGAGCCTCAGTTGAGCCATCGGAGTTCATCGTGCCCGCAACCGACCTTGACGCCACACCGAGCCTCGACGCCGAACTGGCCGCCGAGCGTGCCCACCTCGACGCCTCCCGCGCCGCGCTGACCCGGATGCGGGAACGCGCCGAGGCGCTCTTCTCCACCGGCGACAAGGTGGCCGGAGACTCGTACACAGCCGAGCAGCTCGGCCGGCACATGGCCCGGCGGGTCAAGGAGCTGGCCGACGACCCGACCACCCCGCTGTTCTTCGGCCGCCTGGACTTCGGCGGCGACGACCCGGACCACGCCGGGCGGGAGTACCACGTCGGGCGGCGGCACGTCACCGACGAGCTGGGCGAACCGCTGGTGCTGGACTGGCGGGCCCCGGTCTCCCGGTCCTTCTACCGGGCGAGCGCGCGCGACCCGCAGGGTGTCGCCGTACGCCGCCGGTTCGGGTTCAGCGCCGGGACGCTGACCAGCTTCGAGGACGAGCACCTGGACCGGGGCGAGGAACTCGGCACCGCCAGCCGCATCCTCACCGCCGAGATCGAGCGCCCCCGCGTCGGCCCGATGCGCGACATCGTCGCCACCATCCAGCCGGAGCAGGACGAGCTGGTCCGGGCCGATCTGACCGACTCGATCTGCGTGCAGGGCGCGCCCGGCACCGGGAAGACGGCGGTCGGGCTGCACCGCGCCGCGTACCTGCTCTATCTGCACCGGGAACGGCTGCGCCGCTCGGGCGTGCTGATCGTCGGGCCGAACCGGGCGTTCCTGTCGTACATCGCGGCGGTGCTGCCCGCGCTCGGTGAGGTCGAGGTCGAGCAGGCCACAGTGGAGGACCTGGTCGCGCGGGTGCCGGTCCGCGCGGTCGACGACCCGGCCGCCGCCGCGCTCAAGCACGACGTCCGGATGGCCGAGGTGCTGCGCCGGGCCGTCGAGGCCCACATCGGTACGCCGACCGAGCCGATCATGGTGTCGGACGGCTCGTACCGGTGGCGGATCGGGCTGGACCCGCTGCACCGGCTGGTCACCGAGACCCGCGGGGAAGGGCTGCCCTACGCCACCGGCCGGGAGCGGGTCCGGGCGCGGGTGGTGGGGCTGCTGCAACGCCAGGCGGAGGCGCGCCGGGCGGAGTCACCGAGCGACGCCTGGCTGCGCCGGATGAGCCGGATCAAGCCGGTCACCGACCTGCTCGACGCGGTCTGGCCGGCGCTCACCCCGGACGGGCTGGTGCACCGGCTGCGCACCGACGCCGACGCGCTCGCCGCCGCTGCGAATGGCCTGCTCACGCCCGAGGAGCAGGAGCTGTTCCGCTCCGGCACTGTCGCCCGCACCGCGAAGGCGACCCGGTGGACCGCCGCGGACGCGGTGCTCATCGACGAGGTGGCCGGGCTGCTGGAACGGCCCGCCGGCTTCGGGCACGTGGTGGTCGACGAGGCGCAGGACCTCTCCCCGATGCAGTGCCGGGCCATCGCCCGGCGCAGCGAGCACGGCTCGATCACGCTGCTCGGCGACCTGGCCCAGGGCACCGCGCCGTGGGCGGCCACCGACTGGCGGGACTCCCTGGCTCACCTGGGCAAGCCGGACGCCGCAGTGGTGCCGCTGAGCGTGGGCTTCCGGGTGCCCGCCGCCGTGGTGGCGTTCGCGAACCGGCTGCTGCCGGCGCTCGCCGTCGACGTACCCCCGGCCCGGTCGCTGCGCAACGACGGCGCGCTCGATGTGCGTACCGCCGAGGACCTGACGGCCGCGACGGTGGCCGAGGTGCGGGCGGCGCTCGCGCACGACGGCTCGGTCGGTGTGATCGCGGCGGACGACGCGGTCGACCGGCTCCGCGCGGCGCTCGCCGACGCGGGCGTCGAGACCGCTACGGCCGACGACGTCGAGGCCGCGGCGCGCGTCACTGTGGTCCCGGCGACGCTGGTGAAGGGCCTGGAGTACGACCACGTGGTGGTCGTCGAGCCGGCTGCGATCGTGGCCGCCGAGCCGCGTGGGCTGCACCGCCTCTATGTGGTGCTGACCCGGGCGGTCTCCCGCCTGGCCGTGCTGCACCGCGAGCCGCTGCCCGCGCCGCTGACCGCCTGACGAGGAGGCCCGGCCGCGCGGACGTGGACGGCCGACCGCGGTCCTCGACGGCCCGCCGCGGGCCCGGCGGGGCGGGTCCGGTCAGGCGGACAGCGCGGCGGCGACCTCGCGCAGCGGGCGGCCGGACTCGGCGATCGGCACGGTGAACGACAACCAGGAGCCGTCGGTGAAGTCGATCCGCAGCCGCTTCGGGTTGAGCCGGTGCCATCCCACCCGCGCGGAGGCGATCTCGCCGCGCGCGGCCGACCACGCCACGGCGGTCTCGGCCAGCGCGCGTTCCTCGGCCTCGCGCCCGGCGAGCAGTTTGACCCCGCCGGTGCGGCAGACCAGCAACCGCCGCTCGGTGACCGCGAGCAGCGTCTCCCGGACCTGGAGGTCGGGCCGGGGCGGGCGGAGCGCGCGATGTAGGCGGGAGGCGGCGGTGCCGGGGGCGCCGCGTCCGGCGATCCCCCAGCCGATCGCGTCGACCAGGCGGTCGCCGCGGTCCCAGGTGGCCAGTGGCAGCAGCACGTTGAGCAGCACCGAGCCGATCGTCCGCCGGCTCGGCTCGGCAGTGGACTCCGGCTCGGGCGGCGGCGCCGGAGCGAGCCCCTGGCCGACGTCGGCCTTGGCGTGGGCCAGGACACGCTCGCCCGGCTCGACGAGCAGGCCGATCCGGTCGCGGTATCTGGTCTCGTCCATCGGCTCAGTATCGGTCGTGGCCGTAGCCGTCGTCGGCGGGGCGCTCCGCACCCGGCGCGTTGCCCATCACCTCGCCGACGATCTCGCGTACGCGGGCGGCGGCGGCCTCCTGCGCCCGGTTCGCCGCCGAGGTGATCTCCTCGGCGAGCGTGTACGAGTCGAAGCGCATGGCCCGTGCGTTGATGTCGGTGGAGAGGATCTTGCCGTCGGCCGCGGCCACGACAGTGACCAGGCCGGAGTCGCTCACCCCCTCGGCGCTGCTCTGCTCCAGCTCGGCCATCCGCGCGCCGAGTTCGCGCTGCCACCCGTCCAGGTTGCGGGCCAGCGCCTCGATCCGGTCCAGGGCCGGGAACGTCATTGCTGCCTCTCAGTTCACGATCGAGTCGAACACGTTCTGCACGCCGTTGGTGTACGGGCCGAGATCCTCGCGGTACGTGCCGTCCACCAGGTAGTTGCGGTCCTTGCGCCCGTCGGAGACGTCGTGCAGGCCCATCCCGGTGTCGAGCAGGGCGCCGCCGATGCCCGGGATGTTCACCGGGGACGCCTGGTTGATGGCGAACTTGCCGGGGAAGAGGATCGCAGCGCGTTTGATCTTGAACGCGAACGCCTCCCTGGTGTAGCCGGACTTGTTCCACGCCCGGTACGCCTTCTTGGCCTGCCGCAGCTCCAGCACCACCCGGCGGTAGCGCATGAGAAGCTCGGCGACCTTCTCCAGCTTGGTGACCAGCTTGGTGAGGATCTCCGCGAACCGGGCCACGATCTTGACCATGCGGCCGACGGTGGTGGCCAGCCGGGCCAGCACGCGCACCACAGTGGCCGCCAGTGTCACACCGGCGCTCAACACGGCCGCCACGGCGGCGATGATGACCTCGGTCAGGAACCAGAGCAGGAACTCCAGAATCAGCTCGACCAGCAGGTTGAAGGCGTCCACAGCGGCGTTCGCCGCATCGACCAGCACCTCCTTGGTGCCGTCCAGGCCTTTCGCCAGCTCCTCGATCGCCTCCTCGACCGACTCCATCGAGGCGTGGAACTTGTCCGCCGCGTCGCCGTCCCAGGCGCCGCGCAGCCGGGCCCGGTCGGCGACCTGGTCCCCGGCGATCCGCCGGACCGCCTCCCCGGTGGTCAGCGCGAGCTGGGCCGCCCGCATCAGATCGTCCGGCTCACCGGCGACCAGTTCCAGGAGCTGCTCGAACGGCCACAGCACCGCGTTCGACAGCGGCTTGAACGGGTCGGGCGTGCCCGACACGATCTGCTCGAAGTAGGTCTTGTTGCGCTGCAGCGCCTCGGTGCTCATCCCGCCCCCTCAGACGCCCGGCTTGAACATGTCGGTGTTCGCCACGTCCGTGCCGGTGTAGGCCTCCGCGGTGTCGTCGAGCCCTTCGGCGATGTCGGCCATCACCTCGGCTCCGTCCGCCAGCCCTTCCAGGCACGCCTCGAACTGCTGCTCGTACGCGGCGGCGAGGCTGAACGACGCGGGCATGACGCCGAAGGAGTGCCGGGCCACGTGGCCGTCGCGGAACGCCCGCTCCAGCTCGCGGAACCGGCCGGCCCGGTCCCGGGAGGCGGCGGCGAACGCCCTCAGCGCCTCCGGCTGGACGTCGAGATTCCTGCTCGGACTGGTCACGGACCCTCCCCAGTGTCCGGTCGGAACTTCCACCGTCGTCGACGGCGCCACCAGACTAGGGGATGCGAGCACCCGGTCAGGGGACAGCGCGGCTGGCGCACGCACGGTAGACAGGGGAGGCACAGCCCTTCCGCCCGAGGAGATCGCCGATGATCCTGGCCCAGGCCGAACAGGTCAGCCGCCGCTACGGCGACGTGCTGGCGCTGGACCGGGTCGACCTGACCGTCCGGGCCGGCGAGCTGGTCGGCCTGCTCGGGCCGAACGGCGCCGGCAAGAGCACGCTGATCAACCTGCTGGTCGGGCTGCGCCGCCCCACCGCCGGCCGGGTCGAGCTGTGCGGCGGCGACCCGCGCGACCCGGCGAGCCGGCGGCAGCTCGGGGTCACCCCGCAGGAGACCGGCCTGCCCGGCACGCTGCGGGTCGGCGAGGTGGTCGACTTCGTCTCCGCGCACTTCCCCGACCCGGTGCCGCGAGGCGAGCTGCTCGACCGGTTCGGCCTCGCCGACCAGGTCCGCCGGCAGACCGGCGGCCTCTCCGGCGGGCAGCGTCGCCGGCTCGCCGTGGCGCTGGCGTTCGTCGGCCGTCCCCGGCTGGTGGTGCTCGACGAGCCGACCACCGGCCTCGACGTGGAGGCGCGGCACGCGCTCTGGGACGCGATTCGCGGCTTCCACGCCGACGGTGGCACCGTGCTGCTGAGCAGCCACTACCTGGAGGAGGTGGAGGCGCTCGCGCAGCGGGTGGTGGTGATCGGCCACGGGCGGGTGCTCGCCGACGACTCGGTGGCGGCGATCCGCGGGATCGTCGGCGTACGCCGGGTCAGCCTGGTCGCCGACGACCTGCCGGCGCTGCCGGGCGTGGTCACCACCGAACGCGCCGACGGGCGGGTGCACCTGCTCACCACCGACGCCGACCAGCTCGTCCGCGACCTGGTCACCTCCGGGGTGCCGTTCCACGATCTGGAGGTCCGGCCCACCTCGCTGGAGGAGGCGTTCCTCGCCATCACGGCCGACGACCGGCCCGCGCCCACCCCTGCCTAGGAGACCGCCGTGCCGCTCGCCCTGATCCACGCCCGCTACCACCTGTTGGAGATCATCCGGGTGCCGGTGGCGGTGGTGGGCAGCGCGTTCTTCCCCGCCGCCTCGATGCTCTTCTTCGTGGTGCCGTTCGCCGGCGACGACCCGGTCGGCGCCACCTACGCCACCGCCGCCATGGTGACCTTCGCGGTGATGACCGCCAACATCTTCCAGTACGGCGTAGGCGTCTCCGAGGACCGCGACCAGCCCTGGAACCCGTACACCCGGACCCTGCCGACCGGACCGGCGCCGCGGCTGGCCGGGCGGATCCTGGCCGGGGTGGTCCTGACCTACGTCTCGATGATCCCGGTGGTGGTGATCGCGGCGGTCGCCACCGACGCCCGGGTCAGCGCGGTGCAGTTCCTGCTCGGCCTGGGCGCGGTCGCCGTGGTCTCGGTGCCGTTCACGCTGCTCGGCCTGGCGATCGGCTACTCGCTGCCGAGCAAGGCCGCGATCGTGGTGGCGCAGGTGATCTTCTTCCCGCTCGCGTTCGGCGGTGGCCTGCTCTCCGGGCCGGACGACGCGCCCGGCTTCATCAAGGCGATCGCGCCCTACCTGCCGACCCGGGGCGCCGTGGAACTGATCTGGGCGGCGGTCACCGACTTCCGGCCGGACACCCGGGCGCTGGTGATGCTCGTGGTCTGGGTGCTGGTGCTCGCCGCGCTCGCCGGCTGGGCGTACCGGCGGGACGAGGGACGCCGCTTCAGCTGACCTTTTGTCCGGTTCCGGCCCGGTGGCCGACCCGGCGGTGCCACGATGCCGACAGGGCGGGCGAGCGGGCCGCCCCCGGCGAGAGGGGTCACCGTGAACGGCGTCGAGCCCGGCACGCCCTGCTGGACGGACCTGGCCACGCCCGGTCTGGACGACGCCCGACGGTTCTACCCCGAGCTGTTCGGCTGGACCGGAGAGATATCCCCCGAACCGGAGGCCGGCGGCTACACCGTCTTCCGCAAGGACGGCAAGGCGGTCGCCGGGGCCGGGCCACCCGGTACGCCGGACCAGGTGCCGGTCTGGTCCACGTACGTGGCGACCGACGACGCCGATCTGGTCGCGACCCGGGTGGAGGCGGCCGGCGGGCAGGTGGTCGTATCCCCGTTCGACGTCGCGCAGCAGGGCCGCATGGCGGTGCTCGCCGACCCGGCCGGCGCGGTGTTCAGCGTGTGGCAGCCGATGGCGATGCGCGGGGCCGAGCTGTACAACGCGCCGGGCGCGATGTGCTGGAACGAGCTGGTCACGCCCGACCCGGAGGGTGCGAAGGAGTTTTACGCGCTGGTCTTCGGCTGGCATCCGGAGGAGCGCCCGGCCGGACCGGTCGCGTACACCGGGTGGCGCTGCGGCGCCCGGATCGTCGCCGGGATGCTGCCCCGGGCCGAGCCGATGCCGACGGACCTGCCCGCGTACTGGGCGGTGTACTTCGCGGTGGAGGACGCCGACGCCACCGCCGCCCGGGCCGCCGAGCTGGGCGGCACCATCCTCGTCCCGCCGCGCGACAACCCGGCCGGACGCAGCGCCGCCCTGCGCGACCCCGACGGCGCCCTCTTCTCCGTCTCCACCCTGCGCTGACCCCACCCCCGCGCCCGCACCGCCCCCGGTCCCGCCCGCGCCCGCCCGGCACTGCTGTCGATCTTGCAGTTACGGCCCTCGCGATGCGGCATACACACCTTTTGCCGGGGCCTGAACTGCAAGACGCTTCTATGTCTGTGGTGATCGGTTCGGCTGATTGCCGTTAGGGTTCGGCGTTGGTGATCACTTGGGTGGCTCTTCGTTGATC
>NZ_VISW01000032.1:13425-49017 GCF_007827635.1 Micromonospora sp. CNZ296 | reverse complement strand
CGCCACCGACCAGACCGACCCGACCTCGATCGCCGCATAACATCAGACCGGATCACGCGATGGCCGTCTCCTACACCACCAGCGCGGACGCGACCGATGATCACACGTTGATGCGTCTGCACGACCGGTTGCGGGAGCAGTGCCGCACCACCGCCGGACGGCACCGGCATCCCACCGCCGGCGCGACTCCCAATCGGTGCGCGCCGCGGACACCGTGCCCCGACACAGCCGCGGTTTCGACGTCGTGAAAAAGGTCAACGGCCGTAAACGCCACATCGTCGTGGACACCATGGGCCTGCTCCTGGCCGTCATGATCACCGGCGCGCACGTCAACGACCGCACCATCGCCCGTGACCTGCTCTGGCGCACCCGGCTGTTCCACCCCCGCCTACGCCCGCTCTGGGCAGACGGCGGCTACATCGGCACCCTAAGCACCTGGGCCCGCCACGCCCTCGACCTCACCGTGCACCTGGTCCACAAACTCCCCGGACAACACACCTTCGTCGTGCTGCCCCGCCGCTGGGTCGTCGAACGCACCTTCGCCTGGATCAGCAAGAAACGCCGCTGCGTCCGCGACTACGAACACCTACCCACAAGCCACGCCGCCTTCGTTACCTGGGCCATGATCCACGTCATGCTCACCCGCCTGGCCCGACACACGAAACCGGCCCAGGCAACCCACACCTGAACCGACTTCTCAAACACTTCGCTAACAGGGCCTTCGCTGCCCTCGCCCCGGGTGCTGCGCCCTGGCCTACCCGTCCGAGACGTTCCGACGCCCCCGGTCGGCCACCACATGTGCTTGTCTTCGAGGACGCAGCCAAACACGCCGGAAGGAGGTAGTTCCTGCAGCACGGCCGGTAGGCTCTGATCTTCATGCATCCTGCGCACTAAGCTGAAGTGGTGGTTGCGTTCGAAGATGCCAGCGCCGAGGGGCAGACTACGGCTGCTACACAGCGGACCGCTCGAGGTAACCCAGTAGCTCCGGTGGGCTCGCGATGCATCAGTGACTTCACGGGTGACTCGCACGTCATCGAGCAACCGGAGGAAGACGTGGGTCTTCAGACGGTTCGTCGCGATCTGGTCGGACGACCAGACCTGAGCCAGCTCATCGGCGATGCGGTCGAGGACTCCATCTTCTATGTCCTCGACGGCTACCGGACTCACCGATTCGACCTGCTCGACGAGCGTGTCGAAGCCGATGAACGCCGAACCGTCGGCACCAAGCTCCAATACCACCTACTAGACAACCTTGGCCTTGAGAAGAAGAGACACCCCGACACCGAGATCGCTGGGGTGCCCGTCGACGTAAAAGGCACCGCAACGACAGACGGATCGCAGAGCTGGATGATCCCTCGCGAGGGACAGTGTGAGCTCTGTCTGCTGGTCCACGTGGATCTGGTACGTGACCGGCACCGCGCGTGGCTCATGCGGACTCATCGGGCGTTTCTCCACAATGGTGACGGCAACGGCGACCGTAAGCGGGGAATCTCCGTGCCCGCCTTCAACACGTACAGCGTGCCTCTATACGAGTGGACGCCTTTGAGGCCGAATCCACTGAAGGGCTTGTCGGAGCCGGACCGGGCGGTCGTGTTCGGCTCGGCTGGGCAGGAGACACGGCTCAAGGCGCTCTTTCGCGCGGCAGCGGAGACGGTCATCCCCCGGGGCGTAATCCTCACGGTCTGCGCCAATCGTGCAGACCCGATGCGTCGGGTGCGGGCTACCCGTGTCGACATGGCGAGGGAGGGCCTCGCGCTGCTCTGCGGGACATGGACCTCGCACCGGCAGCTCGCCGATGTTCTGGCCTTCGATTTGACCGGAGAGGCGTGGGTGGCGGTCGCCATGTCCAAAGTCCTGGGACACGGGGAGCTGACCGGGCAGGTTCTCGAACAGATGCGCCGCGGCCTAAGGGACGAGGCGGACCGTAAGCTTTTCGAGCCCTGAGCCTGACGCCGAAACCCCGCGCCCGTATGCGACGGGTGACATCAACGGCCGAGCCGGAAGACCGCCGAGCCCCGAAGCTCCCAGCGGGTCGACGAGTCTGTCCGTTCGCGTAAAGCTGTTCATATCCTCGGGGTTGACGAACGACCTTCGGGTATTCGAATGCCGCATATCACCAGCACGACTTGACCCTCCGGGTGCCGCGAGCGTGAATTTCGGGGCGCAGCCTGGATGGCTGCATGGTGGGGTGCCGAGGTTGATTGAGGAAGTCGCGCCGCCCGGAGGAGGGGTTTGATTGAGATCAATAATCCGAGGGCGTGCGGCGCATCGCGGTCACTGCCGCTGCGATGCGGGCGGCGGCGTCGGTGGTCGCCTCGTGTTCCCAGATCCGGATGACAGTCCAGCCGGCTGCGGTCAATCGCTCGTTGGTGTCGACGTCGCGGCGCCGGTTGGTGGCGACCTTCTGCGACCAGAACGCCGCGTTGGTTTTGGCGATCGTGTGGTGCTCGGGGCAGCCGTGCCAGAAGCAGCCGTCGAGGAAGACGGCCAGCTTGAGTCGGGGGAACAGCAGGTCGGCGGTGCGTCGTACCGCTTTGATCGGTCGGCGGTTGACGTAGTAGCGCAGGCCCAGTGCGTGGACGGCGCGCCGCAGTGCCAGCTCCGGCTTGGTGTCGCGGCCGGTGTTGGCCTGCATCGACTTGCGTACGCCGATCGAGGACGCCCACGATCTGTCGGACATGCGTTCTACCTCACTGGCGCGGCTGGCTTGTGGCAGGCGGGAGGCGAACTATCATGTCGCAGGTGAGCGACCGCCTGAGCATGATCGACCTCTTCGCAGGATGTGGCGGTATGACCGTCGGCTTCCATAATGAAGGTTTCCGTCCGATTCTCTCGGTCGAGTGGGATCGTGCCGCGGCCTCCACCTACGCCGCGAACTTCGGTAAGGAACACACGCGGTGGGAGGATATCGAGAAGATCAAGGATGATGAGATCCCCGATGCGGACGTCATCATCGGTGGGCCGCCGTGTCAGGGCTTCTCCAACCTCGGCACCAAGTCAGTCGAGGACCCGCGCAACAAGTTGTGGAAGCAGTACCTACGCTTCGTCGTCAAGGCGCATCCGCAGGTCTTCGTGATCGAGAACGTAGAGCGGTTCTCGCGCACCAACGAGTTCCAGCTATTGATGGAGGAGGCCGACCACGGCATCCTCCAAGGTTACAAACTCACCGCCGGTGTCCTGCTGGCGGCCGACTACGGGGTCTCGCAACGCCGGCCGCGTACCATCGTCATCGGGTCGCGGATCGGTGAGATCCCGCTCCCCGAACCCACGCACGCAAAGGTCCCGACCGGGGAGCTGAGGCCGTGGAGGACGGTACGCGACGCGATCGGATGGGTCGACGAACACCCGACGACCACCGAGCTCCCAAGCAGGGAGACGGTGTTCTTCGAACAAGGCATCCGAGGCGAATTCTCGGGCTACGACATCCACTTCGGGCGTCAGCCGACCACGATGTCGCTTGAGCGCTATGACCACATCCCTCCCGGCGGCGGACGGTTCAACCTTCCCGATCACCTGCTGTCGCGATGCTGGCGGGAGAAGAAGACCGGTACCACCGACGTCATGGGCCGTATGCGCTGGGACGCTCCGTCGTTGACGATCCGTACCGAGTTTTTCAAGCCCGAGAAGGGCCAATACCTGCACCCGCAATGGGAACCGAACCGGCCGGATCGGCGAGTCAACCGGGTCATCACCCACTACGAGGCGTCACTGCTGCAGGACTTCCCGAAGGACTACAAGTGGTGCGGTTCCAAGACGGAGATCGCCAAGCAGATCGGCAACGCCGTTCCCTCGGGTCTTGCCGCAGCCATCGCTAGACACTTGAAGAAATACCTGCACTGATCCGCCAGCCGGACAGCGAATTCCGGACTCTCGCTGATTGACCGATGGTTCGCAGCTCTGACACCCTGCTCCTGTGTCGACCGTGCAAGGAGAGCTGTTCGAAGACGATCCGGTCTCGGCCGCGCTTCCGCGCACACTGCGCGTCCACCGAAACCGGGTCCTGCCGGTCCGGCCCTCGATCGCCGGCAGGCCCCGGATGGTGACCGGGCCAGCGCCGTTCCGTACCGACGCCCGTCCACCGTCGCCGGACGAGGACCCCGAGATCTGGGCGGTCCATGCCGCGATCCGATCGCTCGACCCCGACGGTGTCCGCACCGGATACGCCATCCGGGAGGCGCTCGACCAAATCTACGACGGCCAGCGCACCGGGCGATGGGACTATACCCAGCTGCTGAAGACGGAGAAGACGCACGTTGGCACACTCGTCGAGATCTGGCTGCAGCGGGAGTTCGGGTTCGACGACGGTCAGGACCTCGACTTTCGAATCGCTGGCGTCGATGTCGACTGCAAGTGGTCACTGAATCTGTACGACTGGGAGATCCCCCAGGAGATGTACAGCCGCGGCGACAAGATCGCCCTCGTGATATGGGCGAATGAATACACCGCCCGCTGGGCGTCTGGTCTCATCCGCATCAGCGAGGACGTCCTCCGTCCGCCGGGCAAGCAGCGCGACGGTAAGCGCCGGCTCAACGATCGGGGTCGGGACCGCATCCTCTGGATCTCCCCGGGCACGGATCTAGTGAAGAACACGCTGCTGCACATCACTGATCCGCGGAAGCTCGAACTCATCGCCTACGCCACTCGCGGGCAGACGGCGGTCACGAACCTATTCAGGGAGTTGACCGGAGAACTGATCAACAGGGCAACAGTACTCACCGCCGCCCAGCAGGTCGACAGCGCCAAGCGAGTGCGGGACGCTCGTAGGAAGCTTCAGCCGGAGGGCATTGTGATCTTCGGTCATTACGCGCCGCATCCGCGGATGGCCGCCGAGCTGGAACTCCCGGTTCCTACACTGGGCCGGTTCGTCAGCGTCCGGCTATACCCGTGGAAGCCCGATGACGATGAGCCGCAGACGGAAATAGATGGATCTCTGTGGCGGCGCGCGCGGCGGGGGGACCCGGTAGTGCCGGCTCCAACATTGCCCAGCCAGGGCACTGGTGGATGACCGGCGCCAGCCTCGAGGTGCTGCAGCGGGTGTGGTCTTGGCTGCGGTGACCACGATGAACGAGTTGGGCGCTGGCTGGCGTGTCGGTGTCCTCCGGGTCCATGATCCCAGGACACCGTATGGCGGATCAGGAGGTCCGGACGCCCTACGACATCCGTGGGGTGCGGGAGCCGGGGATGAAGTGCTCGATGCCCCCCCGCGGCACGTACTCCTGCCGCTGCAGCCGCAGACCCCCGACCCGCCAGGCCATCTTTGCATGCCTGGGCTCGCTGTCGTTATACATGTCTCGGCATCGATTCGCCTGCTGCCGCGGGCTTCGGCGGGCAATTGCTAGCGCACCCGCAGGTTCTATCGGTGCAGGGTGAGCCGGGCCCTGGGGCGGACCTGGTTGGACGGACTTCTGATTGACGATCAGCGCTCCAGCAACGATGGTGAGCGTTGTGATCCTGCCCGCGATCAGGTTTGCTTTGCCGATGTCGTCGGAGGTGCGTTGGTCGGACATGCTGGCCGTGATGGTCGCCACCGATCCTGCTCCTCTCGGTCGGTTGCTCGGGCTGTCTGGTCCGCTGGGGGACGTGGTGGTCCGCAGGGAGGTGGCGGTTGATCCGGCGAGCCAGCCGGACATCGTGATTGAGCGGCAGGGGCAACGGGTGGCGGTCATGGAGGTGAAGGTCCTCGCCGGGCTCGGCACGTTCCAGTTGGAGCGGTATGCCGCCGCGGTCCCGGACGCTGCCGTCTACGTGCTCGTGTTTCCCGGCCGCCTCGTCATTGATGTGGGGTCGGGTTCAGGATGGCGGACGCTGACGTGGGAGACGTTGCTCGAGGCGTATAAGGCGAGCACGAATTCCTGGGTTGCCACGTGCGCCACCGCGTGGATCGCGCACCTTGCTGGCGCGTTACCGGCAGTCGATGCCGCAACGGCCTGGAACGACCTGATGCCTGGGGAAGACTTCGTGATCGCACTCCGCGCGCGCATGTCATGGCTCCACGGGCAGCTCGCACCTCCAGCCCCGATTCGCCATGACCTTGTCTCCTCCTCCGCCGGCGTCAGTTGGGTTGCTCGGCTGTACACCGAGGCAGCAGAAAAGGACTACCGGATTCTGGTCGAGGTTGAGGAGAACCTGCCGGTCCGAGATTTTCCCAAGTATGCAGGCGAAGGACCCCGACAGCCGCGTGGGCCGTCGATCAAGGTGTGCCTGCAGCAGCGGAACATCACGACCTCTGCCTGCTACAACTGGCGCTACCTGGCAGCGATGTGGCCACTCATGGACACCGCGCGAAGCGACTGGGTCACCAACCCCGCCCGCCCCAGAGCCGCGCATGACAGGGCGGGCCATCAGCAGATCGTGGCCGCTGGCATGCCCCGATATGTGGGTATCGGATTCGGCGAAGCGCAGGCCAAAATTGATGGCGCGTGCATGTTCGGAGCCCGGGTTCAGCTGCCGCCCACGATCACTCTCGGCGACCTCGCACAAGAAGTTTCCAGCCTGTACGGCCTCGTCAGCGACTTGGCCAAAGTCGTCCCACCCGCGCCGCAGTAGCGTTCGACGGACGCGCGTGCCGTTGTGGGGCTGATGGTTCCGCTGTTCGGCGGAGCGCGCGGGGCTGCAGCGGCGGCGACAATCGCGGTACGCCCTCTCACTGGAGATGCCGTGCCGCAGATGCCCGGTCCGCCTGAGCCCTCGGCTCAACAGCCGCCTGGGCCCGATGGGTTGTCGGCCGTAGAGCCCTCACTGGTACCAGCCGTGGCCGCAGGGACCCCATCTCGAAATGCAAGGGTAGGGCTCGTCCTGTTGGTGGTGGTCGTGGGTGGGCTGTTCATGTGCTGCGTAGGTGGAACGGGTCTGGCCACTCTTGGTCTGATCATCGGCGACCCCACGCCCCCTCGCCCTGCTCCGGCCAGCCCTGCTACCGAACCGGTACCCTCACCGAGCGCCCGCACGCCGGAGCCCGCCTCCGCCACCACTGTGCGTACCTCACCAACCGCTACGGCTACCACACCCCCGGCAGCAGCAACTCGCGAAGCGAGACCTGAACATCCCGCAGCTGCCTACGAGATCTTTGAACGACGAGACGTCAGCGCCGGCTCCGGAGCTCGTCGTCTCGCCCTCCGGGTGGAACTACGCGTCTACCCCGTTACCGGCCAGCAGGTCACTGACGTGGCGTCGCAGATTGTCGAGAGCCATCGAGGTCAGGGATGGCAGGCGCTGTCAATCGTGGTCACCTATGACCGGCGTGAGGTCGTGCCGAGTTACGCGGTCTACGAATGGGCGCCAGACGGGCGCTGGTCCCACGCCGCCAAGGGAGACGCCGCGTCCTGGCGAGGCTACCGGCTCAATCAAACCATCGTCCGGGACAAGCTGACGCAGCCCAACGCCTGCAAGGTCCCGACGGAGCAGGCATACGTGCTCAACACTGAGTTCAACCAGGCAACCGAGGACGACGTCGAAATCAGCGAGGAAGCGGCAATGACGGAGATCGCCAAACGGCACAACATCCCGACCACCCGCGCCGAGGAATTAGTTCTGACCGTCGAGGACTGGACGATGTGCTGAGCCACTGGGCGCGACACACAGCAGCGGATGGCGGAACCGCAACATAGTTGTCATTCTGTGGACGCATCGTCCAGCCGCCGCTCCCGCAACGGCGTCCTGCGGTAGTCATGGCGGTCTGGCGTCACCGCCGGCGCATGACCGCGTAGACCGTCCTGCTGCTCGCAAACTCGGAGACAGTGATCAATTTCTAGCCAATCCGCGATTTCGTACGTCTGGAGGTTCCCGGGGCTCGGCACCTGGGCGGGCCCGCCGGTGCCTTGCTAGCCGCTGATCGGTCGCTCGTACACGGCGCGGTGCTTCCCCGGCCCCTTGTAGTTGTAGGTCACGGCTACACCAGCCTCGGTGGTGTCACCGTCAACGTTGCTGAAGCCCAGAGCGAGCCACGTTCTGTGGGCGGCGTAGTTGTCGGGTTCGGAGGTGAGAAAGAGGCGGCGGCATCCCCAGGCGGAGCCCTGCCGGTGGATTGCCTCTACGAGCGCCCGGGTGGATTCCCTCGCGGCGGTGGCCGGGGTGGGTCATCACGTCTTGCAGATAGATTTCCGAGGGGTCGACCTGGCTTCGGAAGGCGATCACGCTCCCGGCGACCTGTCCGTCGATGATGGCTAGTGGGCAAGTGTCGGCGAACAGCGTGGCGTACAGCCAGTAGTCCGATGAGTCCCGCAGCCTGATGTACGGCTCTCCCAACGCCAGCAGTTTTTCGAGGTCAGGGATGCGATCGACGGTGAGTGGGGTGATGGGCATTGGTGGTGCCCTTCGGTGAGTACGATCGATGCGGCGAGGTCCCGCGGCGACGGCGGGGTCCAGGGAGTCGGTGACTCCGCGACCGACGACGAGGATGTCCCAGGAGCGTCGTGTCGTCTGCCTGGCTTCGACGTCCGTGGGGGCGAAGCCGCCGGAGACTGCGACCGGCAGCTTCGTCCACGACCTGATGAGCTGCGCCTGGTCGAGAGGGTGAAAGCCAGCCCTCCGGACCGCTGAGATGCAGTCATGCTGCCACCGGGCAGGGGGTACGCGCGCGCATCGACCAGCGCGTGCGCCCTCAGTCCTTGCTGGTGCGAGCAGGGGATCCTCGCATTCACCGCCCCGCTTGTGCTTGAAGTTCCGGTACGGGGGCTGGCCGGGGTCAGTGAGAAGTGGATCAGCGGGAACCTCGGTTCACCCGTCAGCCTGCGTCTGCGTGCCCTGGTCTAACGGCGAACTCGCAGCGCGAGGAAGAACGCTCCATTGTTGTCGCGGTCATAAATCTTAAGCATGGGCGACACCTGGGGCATGAGAACGCGGCCGACAGTTACGGCAGCCGACACGCTAATCGCGGCGAAGACATTGATCGAATCCAGATTTCCGTGGTTCGCCTCAAGAGCCGCAAGGAAGCCACGCATCGTTTCCTCGAAGGAGGCAAGGTCGACAGGAGAGGAGATCAGGTTTGGGCCCGGCCGGGCAGGCGGCACCGGAGTGATCACATAAATGTGGTGATGGGTCGTTGCCTCAGCCGGCAGGTCGTGGTTATGGATAGTGCCGGACAGATTCACGATCAACGTAACGGGCTGGCCTGGCAGGCCCGCACGGACCCTTGATACCCCGAACATGACGAGTTGTCTCTGGTCGTTTGGCCAGGTCCACGCATTGAGGACGTCTGTGCGCCGCCGTTGGAAGACTAGTGTAGGGACTTTGTCATCCAGGTGCGCCCCTAGGGCGATCAAAAGCGGGATGCGGGCGAAGGCGAACACAGCGAGGCGGGCAACAGCATCGCGGCGCACGCCATCATGCACACGGCTGGTGAAGTCCCTTATCTCGTGGGCTAGGCGTTCGAAGTCAGACATTGTGGTGAGGCTGCCCCGATTGCGGAGATCGAGGTCAGCGTCAGAGTCCCAGTGGCTGCCCGGAAGGATTCTTGGATAGAGTCCGACTGCTGTTGTCGCGGCTAGCACGGTTGGCCGCGTCAACTCGGCAGGGACTCCGCGGATGTCGCCTACGACGCGGAGCACGTAGGCGGAGCGGTCGGCTCCGATGGCCGTCAAACTCTCGATCCGGCTTTCATGATCCTGCTTGCGACGTCGTAGCTCCTCTACCGTGTAGCGGCCGACAACGCCGCCGTCATCGATCGGCTTATGGCAGTTCCGGCACGCCAAAATGAGGTTGCTCGCGTTACCCCTCTGGTCGAGAAGTAGCGGATCATCACCCCGGGGAGAACTTTCGGACCAACCGACATTGTGCGCAAGCTCTCCTATCGGCACCGGCTCGCCCAGCTCGGCCGACTCGACGACAGATGTGTTGCAGAACGTGCACCGTCCCGCCGACCTGGCCCAAACAAGAACCCTATTCAGCTCCGTGATCTTCGGTCGCACGATCTTGGTTCGTGACTGCTTCGGCTGCCGTGGCAACTCGCTCACCCGATTCCTGTCGTAGCCGTCAGTTACGGTCTCACCGGCGCCGCCGAAACGGATCACTGTCCCTTGGCGGCCACCAGACCGAGATCCACTATCACGCACTGGAGGACCACCATGAACATGAGCCGCGATGATCGGCTTGCCCGAGTGCTCGGCGCCGGCATCGAATCGTTTGACATCCCCGAAGAGCAATACCTGATTGCTGAAGCCACATACAAGGTGGCGTGCACCTTCCTCCGCGACTACTGGGCCGACAACGAAGCCGGCGGTGCCCTCTACCCGCAGGGGTCGATGAGGCTGGGCACCGTTACCGCGCTCATCCACCGACGCGACGAGTACGACCTCGACATGGTGTGCAGGCACGACCTCGACAAGACCGAGACCTCGCGCGACGACCTGAAAGCAGACGTCGGGGAAGCGCTGAAGCACTTCGCCAAGGAGCACCCAGAGCTGGGACTCACGCTGGACGACGAGGGCCGCCGGTGCTGGACCTTCCAACACGACACCCTGCCGTTCCACATGGACATCCTGCCAGCCATCCCGAACCTCGAAGCCGGGCCGAACGGCATCCTGGTGACGGACACGCAGGCTTCCAGGTGGCACCATTCAGCCCCGATCGACTATGCGGACTGGTTCCTCGACGTCCAGTACGACGAGTGGAGAGCCGGCGCCGTCAGGGTCGCGGAGAACAGACAGATGGACGTCGAAGCCCTGCCGAGGCGCTTCTTCAAGACGACGCTTCAGCGCACCGTCCAAGCACTCAAGCGGCACCGCGACATCTTCTTCACCGATGACCTTGGTAACCGACCTTCCTCGATCATCATCACCACCCTCGCCGCCCAGTCGTATGAGCCCCGAGGCGGCCTGTTCGACGTGCTCCACCACGTCGTTGAGCAGATGCCGACACACGTCGATTACAAGCTCGGCAGATACGTCATCGCCAACCCAGTTGAGTCCGGCGAGAACTTCGCCGACCGGTGGATTGGCCACCCGGCCCGCCCTCGACGCTTCTTCGAATGGCTCGAGGCGGCCCTGCGCGACTTTACGGCGATCGCCGAGGCTCATCACACCGACGACATGCTCGCCCGAACCGCGCACGCTCTCGGCTCGAGACCTGCCGCTGCGGCGCATGACGCTCTTAATGCCGACCCAGGTGTGACCCGCCGGCTCGTCGTCGCGGCGCCTGTCCCGGCGGGAAACGAACGCTTCGCATGATCGGCCAATGGGCGAAGGACCTCACCGACGAGCGTGACAACTTCCGCCGCGACCTCGCTGCCGCCGGCATTAATGGTGACACCGAGACACAGCGCGGTCCGCTGCGGTGGCAGCCCTGCGGCGGGCAGGAAGCGACAGCCACCGTGGAGGTCACGCTGACCGCGGCTTTTCCCTTTAGCCCTCCGCAGATTCGCATCCTCGACGCCGGGGTGCCGCTGCAGATGACCTTTCACCGCGACGCCGACGGTTCCCTCTGCCTGTGGCCGACAAGCGTGCCCTTCGACAACGCGCCCTGGCGTGACCCAGGTCAGCTACTGCGCAAAGTCGCTGCGTGGCTGCGGCAGACCGACGCTGGCTGGCCTGGCGACGAGGATTGTGACCTGGAGAGGTACCTCCCCAGCGACCCCCGTCTCGTGCTGTACGACCGCGACAGGCTCGCCAACGTCAAGGGCTGCGTACGAACCCATGCCAGCGACAGCGGCCACCGCGTGGAGATCACCGACGAGCCGCAGCAACCACCAAAGCACCCCGGTCGCCCCGATCGACGCAGAACGCACGGCCGAAGCACCGGAAACATCAAGATAGGCCGGAAGCACCGTGCTCTCGCCTGGATCGCCGACGTCGGCCATCTGGATCGGCCGGTGCAGGATGCGTCCTCACTGTGTGAGGTCCTCGGCGCAGACGCTCAGCATTTCACATGGCTCGTGTCCATCGGCGTCCTTCAGTTCGTTGTTCTGCGCTACAGAAGGCATACCGCCAACGGCGTCCTGGCGCTTGCTGTCAGTCCAGCACTGTCCGAGAGGCCACCCATCGAGGTACGTGCGTGTGAGGCGGCTGACACGAGTGTGGCGACCCGTATGCTGCGAGCTGGCTGGGCGGCATCCGACTTGGCTGACCGGCACGTCGCGGTCGTCGGTGCCGGTGCCGTCGGCTCGTTCGTCGCTGACCTGCTGTTTCGGCATGGTATCCGGCACCTGACGCTTCTCGATCCACAACTACTACGACCAGGGAACCTGGTACGCCACCTGGCAGGAGAAGGCCTTGTCGGCTTCCCGAAAGTCGTCGCAGTGAAGGCTCGCCTTTCCGCCCTGGGCTTCGACACGAGCGGGGTCGAGGGCACCTTCGACAGGCTGACGACTCCTCAGCAGGCGGTAAAGCTGCTCCGCGAACATCATCTGGTCGTAGACGCAACGGCAGACGCACGCGCGACGGCACTGCTCACCTGGGCAAGTAGTCAGATTCCCACACCGGTTGTGTCCGTCTGCATTCAGCGGCAGGGGGCCGTCGCTCGGGTTGACCGCTTTCCCCTCCGCGGCGCGGAACGCCACCACGAACCTTTGGCGCCCGGTTCCAAGACCGACGCCACACCGGAATACGGCTGCGACGAGCCGGTGTCCTCAACGCCGCCAGGCGCGGTGGTGGCCGCAGCCGCACTGGCCTGCCGGGTCGCTATCGACGAGCTCACCTACAACTGCAAAATGCCCGCCACACTGATCGAGGCTTACGAGCCCCCACCACGCAGCTCTCATCCGCCCAGGTGAGCGTGCTTGTTCGCGGACGCCGGAGCCGCGTACGTCAGCAACGGGGGCAAGTACCCGGATGCGCCGGACTCGATCCAAGCTTGGCCCCGGGGAGGGCGGCAAGACGCCGCCCAGCGGCGTTTCCAGACGCAGCTCTGCACTGGCCTGCCGACCCGTGGTAGGGGGCTTTCACCAACCGTGACCGTGCCGCCGGTGCTGACGCCGGTGCCCGAACACCAATTGCAGCTTGGGCGGCGGTGATCGTGGCTGCTCCGTGGCTGCTCGGACGTCGAGGAACTGACGCGGACGAACCCCTACCAGGCGGACCAGACCCTCGGCGCGGGCAGCCGCCTCCGCGACGGCGCCCCGCGGTAGTCATGGAAAGTCTGGCGTCACCGTCGGCGCATGATCGCGTAGACCATCCTGCTGCTCGCGAATTCGGAGACAGTGATCAGTTCCCAGCCGAACTGTTCCAGCACCTCCGCGGCGATGATGGCCTGCGTGACCTGGTCACCGCCCACGCCACGATGCGACAGGACGGTGAGAAGCCGGTACGGGTAGACGCGGAGGTCGACACTGCCGCCGAGGACCGCGTCGGCGGTGACCGTTCGCGTGCGGGCTATCTGCTCCGGTGTCTCACGGGCGGCCATACGTGAACCCTAGTCGTCGCTTGCGCGGACAGTCGTGTCCGGTGACAGCGGGTATGTTCGGGTCGTGTCTACCTCGGTCCGTCTCCCGGCCGCCACTGCTGCCTTCCTGCTCGCCGTAGCGATGGCCGGCTGTGACAACGCCGATGACGCTCCGATCGCGGCGCCTACCCCGCCATCTGCCTCGGCTGCCGGCGTGACAGCCAGGCCGACGGCACCTGACGATCCGGCATACACCGCGGACGGGCTGGACCTGTGCGCGAGGACGGATGTGAAGGTCGTGGCGGACCTGGCGTCCGAGGTGACGCGCGAAGATCCGCAGCCGCCGGTGGCTCGGCCCGGTGCCGCCTGCCTGTTCGAGATGCGCACCAAGGCTGGCTATCAGGCGAATCTTCGGGTTGAGGCGTCGACGCTTGCGACGGCCGAGGAGGCGCGGCAGTTGTATCGCGGGACGCGGCGGGCTACGGGGATGACGCCCGCCGGAGCGGTGCCGGGCGTGGGGGAGGAGGCGGAGGCTTTCACTAAGCGGTCATCACCGGGGTTCAGGTACGCCGAGTACATGGTGCACGCGCGTACCGGCAACCTGGTGGTAAAGGTGTGGCTCGCCGTCGGCGGCGAATCGTACGTTGCGAACTCGGTGTTGGCGGAGAAGTCGTTGGCGATTCTGCGGGCCACGCAAGCGGCGGTGCCGACGGCCTGAGCGGCCTTGACTCGTCGCTCCGGAACCCTGCCTTTCCGATTGGCGTGAATGCCCACGCCTGCCGGGTAGCGCATGCTATGGCCTCTGGAGAGGGACGTGTCGTGCTGGGTCAGTCTCGTACGGCTTGCGGCCACTGGCTTCCGGGTAGTTTCGAGTAGTCACCGACCTGGGTGGCAATGTCCCGGATGTTGCCGAGGGCGTCCATGAAGCGCTGCCCGACGGTCAGCAGGGTGTTGAGGCCGGCGGTGACGAGGTCACCGACCGATTTGGCGAGGGTGGAGATGGCCCAGGGGATGTCGATGACGGTGCTGGCCTCGGTGGCGGCCTGCGCCAGCTTGCCAGCGAGTCCGGTGACGATCTTGGCCAGCTCGACGGCGTAGTCGACGTTCGAGCGGGCGATCTTGAACAGCCATTGGCTGATGAATTCGGCCTTCAGCACCGACTCGTCGATCGCGGCTTTCTGCTTGGTGGCCTTGGCGTTGTAGGCGATCGCCGCGTCACCGCTCCACTTGGCGATGTTGTCGCTGCGTGGCTCGGTGGCGGTGAACGACAACTCGGAGACGGGAGTCTTGACGTCGTTGACCCACCGGAAGCTGACGTTGATCAGCGACAGCACCGGCACCTGGCGTTCCAGCGCGTGGTCGACCTGGTCGAGCACCATGGTCATGGCGCGGCGCGTGGCGTCGAGGTTCTGCTTGATCCACCACAGCCCTGCGGGTCCGAGGAGCCACCTGTGCTCGTTGACGCGTTCCACGATGTCGTTGAAGGAGCCAACGGCTCGGTCGATGCCAGAGCGGATCTGGTCGAACGCCTTGTTGAACGGCTCGCCGTACTCAAGGTCGCTGCTTGCGGGCTGCACCTGCACTGCCTTCCATCGTCATGCGCGGTAGATCTTGTCGAGGTCCAGGGAGATGACCTCGTCGGCCCGGTCGTACTCGTCAGCGATGCGCCGCAGCGCCGCGCCGATCTGATCGAACTCCGTGACGGCGCCGTTGAGGATCCGCACCATGAACGTGTGGAAGTCCCGGTAGGAGACGGCGTGCAGGACCACGCTCGCGTCGCCGATGAAGAAGGCGGACGGCTCAAGATGCAGCTGTTCGGCGGCTGTCTTGACCTTCGCGATGCTGTCGGACATCGCCAGCCACTTCTTGCCCTCGTCGCGCAGCGCATCGGTGATCACTGCCAGGTCTTTCATCGCCGCGCCTGCCTCTCGCTGGTGTGGGCGAGTTCGTAGGTCCGGAAGAGTGATCGGGTCTCGAAACGGAGTTGTTGGGTGTCCATCCGGGCGACGCGCCCCGCATCCGCGGTGATCGCCGTGATGCCTGGGCCGCGCAGGTGAAGCGTTAGGCAGCCGTGTGGACTGGAGATCGTCCGTTGCTCGGGTTGCTCCGGTGCGTGGGTTAGCCGGGCGAGTTCGGCGTCGTTGTGATGCAGGGCGCCCCAGGTGCGCTGCAGCCAGAGGTCGTCGTCGAGTTCGGGTTCCGTGCTGGTGGCCGGCGGCTGTGCTGGTCGTGCTGGGGCGGGCTGGTCTCGCTGCAACTCCTCAAGCGCGATGGCTTCGAGATGGCTTCTCAGCGCGCCGGTGTATGCCTCGTAGACGGCATCCCCGATACGGGTCACGCCGGCCTGGCGTCGCCAGTCGCGGCTGATCGTCACATCGTCCACCTGTCCGGCTCTGGTGAGGAGCAGGCTCACGGACGCGGTGCGGTCCTGGCCGGAGTGAAGCCTCGGCGCGGACCGGGAAGCGAACTCGTCGACAGCGTGTGCGGCGTTCGTGCGCAGCGTGTCGTCGTCGCCGAGGAAGTCGAGGTTCGCCAAGGACAGCCGATCATTGGCTCTGTCTCCGAACATCAGTCCCAGCCCCCGCGAGATGCCAACGCATACAGTGATTTGCTCGTTACGGCGCAGGGGACACCGTACGGGAAACGCGAGAGCCTATGGGGGAGGGTTGCTCGGCTGATTCTGCGGCAGTTGTCGGCTCCGCCTGAAAAAGTTAGCTGGCGTTGACAGCAGTCTGCTCTGGAGGCCAGAGGATCCGCCGCACATGGAGGTTCTGCTGATCGCAGAGCGGCAGCGGCTACCCCGGGCAGAAGGGGGGGACCGCCAACATCTACCACCGCGATGAACTAGCGGCATGGGCAGCGGGCAGCGTCAGGTAGCGACGAGACGGGCGGGAACGGCGAACATCACCGTCCCCGCCCAGGTGATACCTAGGACCAGAACACACCACAGCCCTGTGTTGACTCGCTCCGGTCCGTCAGGCAGTCTCGCCCATTACTCGCGCCGTATCAGGTTGTCAGTTCCAACGCGATACAGAGCGATGAGGAGGCCGACGCTCGCAACTGTCCAGGCCCGAGCGGCGGCTTGACACCCCGGAAGGGGCACACCTGGCCTATTGAGCCAGGTGTGCCCGCCCCCGGCGCTCCCGGTCAGGACGTTGGCCAACATCAGCATCCAAAAGAGGAGCTTCAGCAGGGTCGCTGCGCCCTCGCCCGCACGCTGCCACCGGCTCATGCCCGCAGTCGGACCGTGGCTTGAAGGCCTTGCCCTGTGCTTCGCCACTAACCACCCCCTTCGGTCTGCGGGACCATCGCAGTCCCGCCGCAACGCCGCTCGACACCCTTGTCCTTGCGGCCCTTGCCGGCGGCCAACCTAGTGGCTTTGGAGATGCGCCACCACCAACTCGGGGCGGTAGGTCCAGCAAATGCTCGACGTCGGAACCGGGCCTCCGCATCTCGTCACCGGGGCACCGCCGAGACGAAGCCTTATGGCCCACAACCGCCGAGAGACGGTCCCAGGTGCCCCAGCGGGACCAACTCTTACCTGACCCGCCCCTCGGCCAAGGTCCGGCCGTCTCTGCCGTACCGGGCGCTGAGCGTCGCCGTGTGTGTGCTGTTGCTGGCTCAGTTGGGATTGGCGGTGTCGATCGGTGTCCGGCCGCACGGGATGTGCCCTGGCTGTGGATCGCGTTGATCGCGCTCGCGTCCGTGCTGGCCTGCGGAGTCGCTGCGGCCCGCAGATCCCTTTGACCGCTTACACAAGGAGTGGCGTGAGGCGGGGATGGAACTTGGGCGAGGACGCCGTCACAGACCGGTCTGCCGCCTTATGTTTGCGGCGGTGTTTCGCGCAGGCGTGGAGGGGCCCTTGCTGGGCCAGGTGATCGCGATGGTGGTGTGCGGGCGGGGGATCAGTAGCCGCAGGTGGTTGGTGGGGCTGGGTGCGGTGCCGGTGGGGTAGACGGCGATGTGTGGGCCGGGTTGGTGTCGGTGGTGGCGGTTCCAGGCGGCGATGAGGTCGAGGATGTGGCCGGTGAGTGTGGTGGCGTGGGGTCCGTAGCCGTGGGCGCCGAACTGCCAGGTGGTGTTGTCGAGTTGGCGGGTGGCGAGGTAGGCGATGCTGTCGGCGGTGAGCAGGGCCGGGCAGGCCACCCAGTTCTGCGGTGCCAGGTCGGCGGCGCGTTGCCGATCGACGGCGAGTAGACCGTGAGGGTGGGGTTGGCTGGCCAGCCATAGTTGCAGGGTGTCGAAGGGGGTCGCCGGTGGGGTGGTGACCGGTGACCAGGTGTCGTGCCGAGGTCCGTTGAGGGCGGCGGGCAGCGCGCGGAGATCCAGGGCCTCGGTGACAGGGTCGTCGATGAATACGGTGACGTCGTCGCCGCGTAGGTGGTGTGGTGTGACGGGGTTGGCGCCGGCGCCTTGTATCGGGACGAAGCCGCAGACGAGGGCATTGGTGGCGACGAGGTGTCCGCTGTCGCGGACGAGGGTGAGGCAGCGGGTGTGGCCTCGCATCCGAAGTGGGGCGACGAGGACGCCGTCGGGGGTGAGCTGGTCGGTCCAGGCGGGTGGGATGTCGCTGGTCTCGACGGTGACGATGATGGCGTCGTACGGGGCGGCCGCCGCCCATCCTTCGTCCGCGTCGGCGTGCACCGCCGCAACGTGCGGGTAGCCGGCGGTGTCGAGGGCGGTGCGGGCGTGGGCGATGACGGCGGGGTCGATGTCGATGCTGGTGACCGTGCCGTATGGGCCGACGACCTCGGCGATGAGCGCGGCGTTGTAGCCGCCGGATCCGACCTCCAGCACCCGTGCGCCGGGCTGAAGGTGGGCGGCGTGCAGCATGGCGGCTTGAAGCCACGGCGCGGAGATCGAACTGGTCGCCTTGCCGTCCGGGCCGCGTCGGGTGACCACCACGTCGTCGGCGTACGCGGCCTCGACACTGACTCCCGAGGGCGTGAACAGGTGCCGCGGGACCCGTCTGAATGCCGCTTCCACGGCCGGTGAGGTGATCGCACCGTCGGCGAGCAACGTGTCGACCAGTCGAGCGCGAGCCATCTTCGTGAGCTCGGTGTCGAGCGGATCGGCCATTGTTGGCTCCCTGCGGTTCGGGCGCTCAGCGCGCGAGTTCATCCCTGACCTGGTCGGGCCGAGATCCTGGGGCGTGGGGTGATCTTGTGCAGCCTGCCGGTTGTCAAGACTGCCGGGCCCTCGGCCGTGGCTCACGGCCTTGAGCTACGCCCCCGTGGGCCCGGTGGATCGCCCACTCGCCGGTCCATCGGGCGAGGTCGTGCACCCAGCGCTCGGTGTTGTGTCGGGCCTTGGTCGCCCACTTCGCGGCGTTGGCCGAGGCGAAATGGTTGAGCACGTCAGCGCTTGTGGCGGTCCAGGCTGGGAATTGCCCGAGCCAGTCTTCGGCTTGGTCGGCGGTGTGGCCGCTGCCGATCAGCCATTGGACGAGTAGCGCGAGTTCGACCCATGCCGCTGCTTTGGTGGCCCAGGCCCAGTCGACGATGCGTAGGCCGTGCGGGGTGATGATCAGGTTGGTCGGGTTGAGGTCGGAGTGCACGAGTGTCCCGCCGTCCATCGCCGGGTGCGTGAACCCGAGCCGGTCGGCCGGGGTGAACCACCGATCGCCCGGCGCCGGCGTCTGCTGGAGGTCTTTCAGGGCGGCGGTGAGCAGGTCGAGATCGGGGCTGCCGGGGGATAGGTCGGGGTGGGGGCCGGCGAGATGCTCGGTCCCCACCACCAGCCAGCCATCGGCCTCGAAGTGCCACCGCAGCGCCGGCGGGTACCGGTCGACGGCTTGGGTGACGGCCAGCTCGTAGCGCAGCGACTGGACGGCCCATTCGCCGAAGGCTGCTTTGACGAAGACCGGTCCGGACGGGCCGGTGACGGTCGAGGCGATCTGTGCGTGGTTGCCGT
The DNA here is from genome assembly GCF_007827635.1 of Micromonospora sp. CNZ296. NCBI lineage: Bacteria > Bacillati > Actinomycetota > Actinomycetes > Micromonosporales > Micromonosporaceae > Micromonospora > Micromonospora sp. CNZ296. Next base: position 29,793 of record NZ_VISW01000032.1, on the reverse strand, counting down.
CGGGTGCCGGGGATGCCTCGAACGCTCCACCGACCTGGTCGGTGATCCTGGTGATCACGCTGCGGGGCAGGGTCGTCCAGTCGCTGCGCATCAGGTTCTTCTGTTACCGGCCGGGCTGCGGCGGGTTCGGCGGACAGCAGGACTCGGCCTCACCGCCCCAGAATTCCATGTCGATCTGGTAGCCGGTGTCGTGCAACGCCGCGAGGGTGTAGGTGATCGCGGTGCCGTCTCGCATGGCTTCGGTCAGGATCGGGCGGTGGTGCACGTAGTGGCCGGCGATCTGGTGGCAGGCGGCGGTGTAGGGCTCGCTGATCTGCAGTAGGGCGTGCCAGACGGCGTCGACCGGTCGGGTGGGCACGACCCGGTAGGACTCGCCGGTCGGCAGGAGCATCCCGAAGTCGGGCTTGCCGGCCTGGTCGGCGTGGGCCTTCAGGAAGACCAGGAATTGCCCGACCGCACGCTCGGCGTAGGTGTGGCTCACCTCCTGCCGGGCGGCGAAGTAGCGGGTCAGCTTGTCGAACACCTCGGTCGACACGAGCGTGCGCGGGTCCTGTGCGACGGTCGTGACGGGTCTGTCTGCGGTGATGCTCAAGATTCCTCCTTGATCGCGAACGGGGATGAGCGCGTATCAGGCCGCCGTCGGGGCGGTGATGCGAGCGTTTGTCGTGCGGTGATGTAGAGGGGACGTCGCGGCCAGCCGTCGCGGAGGTCCCCTCACCAGCGGCAGGCTGCGGTGCTTGCTCACCGCTGCTTGAGGATCGATCTTCGGAATGGGCCCCAGGCCACGAAGCGGTCGAACATCTCCTGCGGGCTCGGTCCGTCGTGTGGGTTGAGGTGGAACAGGTCGCGCATTGCCTCGAACATCAGCCCGCTGAGGTAGATCGAGAGCGCGGGGAGCGCGGATTCGTACTCCACTTTCAACAGCAGCCGGGCCTGCGGGCATGGCCACGGCTGACCGCAGGCCCGGCATGCCCAGGTCGGCCGTAGCGGGGTGTGCGGAGGTGTCGTTTCGGTTCTGTAGCGCGGCCGATCTGGCGTGGGGCCGGCGTCCGGCGTCTGCAGGTGCGACGACATCACCGACGGCTCCCAGGTGCTCGCACCTGCCATTCCTGGCGGGGTTGCTTTCTCGGGCCCGTTCGACGGCCAGAGCCGGTCCACGTGCGTAGATCCATGAGGAAGTACCTCTTTCCTTCGCCGTTGTCGGTAGGCGGTGGCGATGATTCGGTGGCCTGGTGCTGCCGTGGCTACGCGTCGCAGCTTGGGCGACCCCTGCTGCTGATCGCGCCTGCGACGGTGGAGGTTGGTGGCCGGCCGGTCAGGGTCCGACGGGGCCGCCGGCGTGGGTGGTGTGGCCGCGTTCGAGGATGAGGACGTACGAGAACAGGCCCGCCCGGCGGCCGGTCAGCCGTTCGTGCGCGGCGAGGACCTCGCCGATTTGCGGGTCGACCAGGAGCTGCGAGGTGGATCCGTCGGCGGTGACGGTGAACGTCAGGCCGGTGCAGCCGACGAGGTCGGTGCTTTGGCCGCGGTAGGTGATGCCGGGGATGTCGGCGATGACACGCAGGCTCGTCGCCCGCAGGTCCTGGTTGAGGTACTGGCTGCTCACGAGCGCGACGACACCGCTGATGAGCACCCGCGAATAGGCGAGGTCGGTGGCCAGTTCTCCGGGCGCTACCGCCCCGGCCAGCACGTCCGCGTCTTCCAGGAGTGCGTCGGGCAGGTATGGGTGCAAGCCGCCGGGCAGGTGCTCGTTCGTTTTCTTCGGTGCCTCGCCGGGTGTGGTGTCGATGGGGTCGGCGAGGGCGGTGAGCCGCTGCCACGGGGTCAATCCTGGCCCGGTGGCGCTGGGGTGCGTGGTGGCGGATCGGCTGCCGGCGACCGTGGGCGCGGTCGACGCGGGCCTCGGATGGCCGGGGGAGCTGGCGAAGCAGTCGGCGAGCAGGACGCTGCCGACCAGGTTCACCGCCAGGCGGGTGGGGACCGTCGAGGGGAGCATCACGGTGTCGGGGGTTCCTTCCTCGTGGTTAGCGGTAGGTGGCGGTGGCGAGGTCGCCGATGGCGGCGTCGACGGCGGTAGTGATGTCGCGGACGGGCCGGTGGTGTTGCTCGGCGATGGCGCGCAGCTGGGCGGCGACGGTGGTGGTGTCGTCGTGGAGATAGAGGTGACCGGTGAGGTTGAGGGCGACGACGAGTCCGGCGAGGGCGGCGGTGTGGTTGTCGGGTTGCTCGCGCCCGTCGGCGAGGTAGCGCAGGCGAGCGCGCGCGATGACGGGCCACCGCTGGTGGGTGGGCAGGTAGGTGTCGGCGCGGATCAGTCCGCCGAGTCGGCGGTGGCTGGTGTGGCGGAGGATCCCTGCGGCGTGCAGGCCGGCGCGGGTGCGTTCGTAGAGGTCGTCGGCGAACCCGCGCAGCCAGTGGCGCAGCGGTGGGGCGGGCCGGGTGTGGCGCAGGCTGGTGAGGGCGGCATCGGTAATGAGGTCGCCGACGGGCCGGTCGATGTGCAACCGAACCCGCTGCTCCCCAACCTGGCCGTGGCCGTCGAGGGTGGTGCGGCCGGTGAGGACGAGGTCGATGAGGACGGCGCCGGCGAGACCGAGGGCCAGGGCTTGGCGGTGGATGTGGGGTTGGCCGGTGTCGTCGTTGTGGGCCAGCAGGTACAGCTCGTCGCGCAGCGGCAGCCCGGGCACCGAAGCGGTCATCGCTGCCCCTGGATGAGGTCACGGAGCCGGGCGTGGGCGTCTGCGTAGGCGGGCTGCGGCTGGGGGAGGTGGGCCTTGTCGATGGCGGCGAGGACCGTGTAGTTGGGGTCGCAGACGTTGCCGATCGGCGCCCGGCCGGCTTGGGAGATGAGCTGGTAGGCGTCGAGGGTGTCCAGACGGCACAGGTCGGCGGTCCAGGTGGTGAGGTCCTGGTGGGCGATGCGGTAGGCGTCCTCGAGTGGTCGGGCGCAGCCGACGGACATGATCGCGGTGTCTGTTTCCAGCCGCGGCCACGCGGTGGGACGGCCGCCCTTGATGACCTCGACGGCGAGGGTGGTGACGGTGGCGATCTCCACCGCGACCCCGCACGCTTCACCCTCGCCTTGGCGGGCGTGTCCGTCACCGAGGGCGAGGAGCGCGCCGTGGACGTTGACGCCGAGGTAGAGGGTGGTGCCGGCGCGCAGTTCGGGTGTGTCGAGGTTCCCGCCGTAGTAGTCCGGGACGATCGTGGCGCGCGTTTCCATCGCGGCGGGGGCGACGCCGATCGTGCCGATCATCGGATCCAGCGGCAGCTCAACGCTGTTGTCGCTGGTGGTGGCGCAGTACCGCACGGTTCCGGCGGTGGGGTCGATGTGGTAGACCCACACGCGCTCGTCGAGGGGTGGTTGGAGGGTCGCGGTGTGCGGGGTCGAGGTCAGCGCCCCGAAGTACGGGAACGTCGCGGACACACCCCAGTCCCGAGCCGGAACGATCGAGGCGATGTGGACGGCGAGGGTGTCGCCGGGTTCGGCGTCCTCGACGAAGAACGGCCCCGACACCGGATTCAGATACGGCATCGCGCACACCTGCGACGGCAGATCCGCCGGACCGCGCACCCGGCCGCCGAAGCAGTCCTCGGTGTGCACGGTGAACACGTCACCGGAGCGCACATGCGCCACAGGGATCCGCCCGCCGAAGGTGTAGGCCAACTCGTCACGCGCCGGCCGATACGTGAAGTGACTTCCGGAAGACATCGTGGTCACACCCGCTCCAGGTCACGAGCGGACCGCTGCACTGGCGCCAGGCCGGACAGCGACGGGCGGCGGCCGGACAGGTAGAGACCGGCGAGCACGACCATGCCGAGAGCGAGCCAGGCCAGGCCGAGGCGCTGCGCGGCGATGTTCGCGTTCACCACCACATAGGCCAAGATCGCGAACCCGATCCCCGGCATGACCAGGTGCGCCCACCAGTTGCCGCTGCGCCGCCGGATGAGGTGGTGCACGACGACGGAGACGTGCAGGACCAGGAACGCGACCATCGCCCCGAAGTTGATCAGCGACGACAGCAGGGTGATCCCGTCAGCGCGGGTGGCCATGTACAGGCCCAGGGCGAGGGACACGGCGCCGGTGAGCAGGGTCGCGTTGATCGGCACGTTCCGGCGTACCGACACCTTCGCCAAGAAGCTCGGGAGCTGCCGGTCGCGGGCCATCGCGTACAACAGCCGGGACGTCGCGACCTGCGCGACCATCGAATTCGGCAGACCCCATGCGATCGCCGTCGCCACCGCGCACAGCGTCGCCAGCCAGCCACCGCCAGCCACCGCGGCCGCGCCGTAGAAGGCAGTGCCGTTCGGATCACCCTGCGCTAGAAGCACGCCCGGGTCGGGGACGAGCATCGCGGCCAGCCACGTCTGCGCGATGAACAACACCCCCGCCAGGACGAGGACAGTGGCCATCGCCCGGCCGATCTGCCGAGAACCGCCCTTGGCCTCCTCGGCCAGCATGCTGATGCCGTCGAAACCCAGGAAACTGAGTACAGCGATCGACACCGCCCCCGCCACCACCGACCAGGTGAACGTGTCGGCGTCGTAGAACGCGTCCCAGCTGAACCGGCCCCTACCCGAGGCGAGAGCCCAGCAGGCGACGCCCAGGAAGACCGCCAGGACGATCAGCTCGCCGACGAGCATCACCCGAGTCACCATCGCGGTCATGCGGATGCCGACCGAGTTGACGACCGTGTTCACCGCGACGAACCCCAGCAGCCACAACCACACCGGCACCGCCGGCACGGTGGCATGCATCGCCACCGACGCCACCAGATACAGCAAGCCCGGCACGAGAACGTAGTCGAGCAGGATCACCCAACCGGCCAGAAAACCGACCGGCGCGCTGATGCCCCGGCCGGCGTAGTTGTAGACGCTTCCCGACATCGGGAACGCCTTCACCATCTGCGCGTACGAGAACGCGGTGAACACCAACGCCACCACACCGACCGCGTACGCCAGGGCCACCATCCCGCCGGAGCCGGCGTACACGCTGCCGAAAATCGCCATCGGCGCGATCGGCACCATATACACCAAGCCATACGCGACCAGGTCCCGGAATCGAAGGCGGCGTGCCAACTCCTGTGTGTAGCCGTAACGCTTCAGCTCATCATGATCCGGCATCCGGGATCCCCTCAGATTTCGTCAATCAATCATCGGTACCTGTGCCGCCGGGAACGCAGTCCGTGATGGGTTCGGTGGTAAGGCGTTCAGGACCGAAACGCGGAATGCGCCATCGGCGACGAGAGTGACTGAAGGCGAATACGCTCGAGGTCGGCAAGGCTCATCGTCAACGTCTGACAATTCCTTGACAAGACGCCCCTTCATTGGCGGTCGGGGTTGAGGATCACGCACTCGTGCTGGCGCACACCATCTCGTTGTCGATCGGCTTCCTCAACGCGGTACTTGGCTGCAAGCTCATAGTCAGCCTCGGCCAGCTCTAGGTCACGGACGCGGAATCGCAGGTCACGCGAGTTCGGACCACCTGCGAGTGTGATGTTGGAACTTTGTCGGAGATTGTTGGAAGAAGCCGCTGGTTGGCCTACGCATCGCGATCCTGCACTACAGTGCTCCCAGGCCACCGCGTCTCGCCCCTGCGCGAGCGTCCGTACTAGTCGGGAGCTGCTGATGCCGAGCGTGCCACCGCAAGACGTGGCCAATGTCTGGAGCGCCCTTGGTCAGATGCTTGCGCGCAGCCGCAAGGCCGCTGGTTACACGCAAGAGACGTTTGCGCCACTGGTGAGGTATGGGCGAAGCACGATCGCCAACGTGGAGACCGGCCGTCAGCGCGTAGGGCGTGACTTCTGGACCCGGAGCGACGAACTGCTGGGAACCGACGGCAGGCTGTCCCGGGAATACGATCGCATCCGACTCGCCAGCACCAAGCGCGTGCGAAACGGCGTGGCTGCCATTCAGGAATTCCAGGCGGCTGGGGCGCCGTCGTACTCCTCGAAAGCCGGGGAAATGCTCGCGCGCACGTCCGGAACCGACTACCTGATGGGCGAGTGGAACAGCTTCTCCACGCTCACCAGCATGCTGGCCCAGCAGCGCCAGGCCGTGTCGCCCGACGCGCTACTCGGTCTGATCGAGGCCCACCGTGATTGCCTGTCCACGCTATACCGCAAGGCCGGCCATGCGCCCATTCGTACTGACATCGGAGCGATGCTCGCCGAAGCCTCGATCGTCGCTAGCCGGTTGTGGAGCGCACAGGGCAACCGAACCCTCGCGCTTGCTCACTGTGCCTACGCTCGCCAGCTCGGCGACAGGCTGGGTAACCACAGGGTCAGCGCGACCGCACGCATCTTCGAGAGCAACCTTCACTCGGAAGCCGCCACACTGATCGAAGCAGACGGTGACATTATGATTGGCCTGCGACTACTCGACGAGGCCGCCCGCGCGTCCACCGACCTCAGTTCCGCCGCACGAGCTCGATTAGCTGCCGAACAGGCCCAAGCCTTCGCCGCCCTGCGACTTCCACGCGAGGCCACGGCGGCTTTGAAGCGGGCAGAAGAAGCGGTCAACGATCTGTCTCCTGTTGACTGTGTCGGTCTCTACAGCGACTGGAGCGGCGCCCGCCTCCACGTCTATGCGGGCACATGCCATCTCCTCCTTGGCCAGCCCCGCCAGGCCGTGACCGTGCTCGAAAGCGCAGTACAGATGCTGGAACACGACCACGCCAACGTCAACGTCGCCTTGGCAGCAGCCGTAGACCTCGCCAGCGCCTACGCCGAGGCCGGCGAACTTGAACAGTCCTGCACCCTGCTTGGCCACACCTACGACCAGCTAAAAGCAGGCGGAAACCATCGAGGCATCGCTCGAGCCCAACGAGCCCGACAGCGGTTGGCACGATGGCGTGACGAGCCAGTTGTCCTCGAACTCGAGGAGCAGATGGCCGCCTAACAAGCAGCTGACGACCCGCCCGCACTCAACAGCGAACTGACGGCGGCCACCACTGTCATCGGGTCAAGATTCTCTAGTACCACGTCAGGCTCGTAGGAGACCAGCTCTTGACGCCTAAGCCGGTGAGCGACCACAGCGACACGAAAGCCGGCGTGACGTGCGCAAGCGATGTCGTTAGGCGCATCCCCGATGACGATCACTTGAGCAGGATCGAGCGGAGCACCGTAGATCGCGGAATAGCGCTGCGTTACGACCGCCGGAAGCTGAAAGCGATCGCGAGCGTCCGATCCGAACCCGCCGATGCGAAGATCAAGAAACTCATCCAAGCCCGCCACGTGCAGCTTCACGTCGGCGGCCGAACGCAGATTCCCGGTCAGCACGGTCTGGATGAAGCCACGCTCGTGCAGCTCCGCGATGCTCGCCACGGCGCCTGGATACGGCGGCTGAACCTCAGCCAACTCCTGCCGACCCTCTTGCATGACCGCGGCAATGGCCTGACGAAAGGCGGGTATGCCCGCCTCCGCAGCTGACGGGTCCACGCCCGACGCGATCGCCGTGTCCACGGCGATCGACTCGTCCGTATACCCATGCACCTTCTTGTCAGGGAAGACAACCTCGGACTCCGCGATGCCGTACGCACGAGCGATCGCGCGCGTCAGCCAGCGCAAATCAGCGGGTATGAGCGTCCCGTCAACGTCCCAGATGACCAAGCCGACGCTGCTGTGGTTCATCGAAGTATCGTCGCACGGCTCCGGCAGCTGCCCCTGTCGAGCATTCCGGGGGCACGCGGCCAGCCGGTGGAGCAGTGTCGGCAGGAATGCCCCGCTGGCCACGCCACCGACATCGCGGCAACAGGGGATGGGGCCGTCGTGTGTCAGGTGGCAGCCGGACTCGGCAGGGTTGGCAAGACCAACTCGCCGCCGGTCTGGCCCACCGGCCATGGGACCGTGGGACCCCGGTTGCCGGAGGGTCTCTACAAGATCCGGGGCGGTTCAGTCTACGACTGCCCGACGAGGAGATCCGCTCTCATCGACCAAGGAACCGCATGATGTCGTCGCGAAGCAGTCGGTCCGGGTCGCGAGGTCGAAGATCAGGATTGGAGAGCGGCGGGCAGGTCAGGAGCTTGGCCAGCACTGATGCCAGCCGCTTCCGTTCCCCTCGCAGGTTCAGCCACGCTGAGTCGGGAAGCCGCAGCACTGTGGAGAGCAGGTCGCCCGGGTAGTAGTCGCCTTCCGTCATGGGGTCGCGGAGCAGTACTTGTACCGCGAGAGGCAGCAGCGCCGGCACGCCGATCTCCTGCCCGAGCATGATGCGCAGGTCTTCGACCGTGAACTCAGCGAGCGGTTTGCGTCGCAGTTCGGTGCAACGTCTTACGAGAGACGTAGCGTCGGGAGCGGGATCCGGCCACGCGCTCCGTTCAAGCTGCTCGATCGTCGTCACGGCGGTCAGGGTAGTTCGCGCTCAAACGGTAGTAGCCAGACGGGCTGCGGCAGCGGCGACAGTCCGCATTCAGTCCGCAAGAGGTCGCCGGGTGGTGGGGGAGTGGTGAGAGATGCCGAGAGGTGCTTCCGCTGATAGACGGCCAGGTGTGAAGGTCGACGGGTCGCGCATCTTGATCTTGTAATCCACAGCTCAGCCAGCGTCAGCCCGCTGGTATCTACGGCTGCGTCGGGCATGGCGGGCAGACTGCCGGCATGAGTTACGACTTGGCGGTCTGGGAGGGTGAGCTGCCAGCCGACGACGGCGCTGCGGGTGAGGCCTACGACCAGCTCTACGCCCTGTACATGGAGGGTGAGGAACTTCCGCCGACCCCGCGTATCCGTGCCTACGTCCTGGCGCTGCTTGAGCGGTGGGTCGAGATGACTGATGACGAGCACGACGTGAGCCCGTGGTCTGCTGGTCCTCTGATGGACGAGGCATCGGGCCCTTTCGTCTACTTCACCATGAGGTACAGCATGTGCGAGGAGGTGTCGGCCGAGGCGGCTCGCATGGCGGCAAACCACGGGCTGGTCTGTTACGACCCGCAGTGGGAACGCCTTCGCCCGACCACCGACGAGTGAGGCGTCGCGTGTCCCTCGCGTGCCCGTTCGAGTGGCTGACGACGGTCAGCGGCGGTCAGCTTTGGACGTGGCGGCAAGGACGTCGGATCGTTGCTGATCGCCGTTTCGCCGCCATCTCGACAGGCGCGATCGGCTGTGGGCAGCGGGCAGGCGAGTTCGCCCGGGGCCGGTGGTGCGGACAGGGAACAGCAGCGATCAGGGTTCGCGGGAGCATTCCTCGCTCTTCACAGTGGTGACAATCGATGGACATGATGGGGCGAGATGGTCGCTGTCCACGACGGATGCCCGAGGAGGCCCTCATGCGACTCACCCGACGACTCACCACATCTGCGGTGGCACGGCGTGCCCTGACCGGGGCAGCGGCCGTGATGGTCGCCAGCGCTGGCCTGGTCGCCGTCGACGCCTCGGTCGCTTCGGCGACACCGCCCGGCATTCCGTCCAAGGCGAGCGCCCAGTCGCAGCTCAACGCTCTAACGGTGAAGAACGAGGGGTCGACGAGTGGGTACTCCCGGGATCTGTTCCCGCACTGGATCACCATCAGCGGGGCCTGCAACACCCGCGAGACGGTCCTCAAGCGCGACGGCACGTCCGTGGTCACCGACAGTAGCTGCGCGGCGACCTCGGGCCGCTGGTACAGCCCGTACGACGGCGCGACCTGGACCGCCGCCTCCGACGTCGACATCGATCACGTCGTGCCCCTGGCCGAGGCGTGGCGTTCAGGCGCCAGCGGTTGGACCACCAGCCGGCGGCAGAGCTTTGCCAACGACCTGACCCGCCCGCAGTTGATCGCCGTGACCGACAATGTGAACCAGTCCAAGGGTGACCAGGACCCGTCGACGTGGCAGCCGCCGTTGTCGTCGTACCGGTGCACCTACAGCAAGATGTGGATCACCGTGAAGTACAACTGGGGGTTGAGCCTGCAGTCGTCGGAGAAGTCCGCGCTGCAGAGCATGCTGAACACCTGCAGCTCCTAACTCCTCGCACCGCCTCAGGCCTGACCGCACAAGCACCGACGCACGGCAACGTCTGAGCCATTCGTCATCGGCTCCGCCCGCGCGCCCGCGGACGGCGGCGCCGACGCGCTGGAGGGCGGGTCGCCACACGGACCCGCCCTCCAGCGCCGAGGCGCAATCGGATGAGGCGCTGATCCCGCCGGCAGGGCGATCACCCGGTTGGGACGATGGCACCGTCACGGGCCCACACGGTGCTGCCGTCGGGCCAGACAACGGCAGGCTCGTCGACGCCGTGCAGCAGGCCGTCGCCGGTGACTCGCAGAACGGTGGGGCGCTGCATCATCACGGCCACCCCCGATAGGGGCCACCACGGCCCGGCCGCCAGTGCCACGTCACGGCATCCCTCCCACCCTGGGGTGGGTGCTGTACCGAGCACCTGCTGGTAGGTGTCGATCGCGGCGAGCACAAGCCAGTCGGGGTAGAGGTTCCAGGCCGGATCGAAGAACCAGTCGCGAGGATTCAGGCAGTAACGGATCACGGCGCGTCCCTCGTCGTCGCGCTTCACGATCGTTTGCTCGTCGCTCCAGAACCAGGCGAACTGCATGATGTAGCCGCCGGTGAGGGTGCGGTCGACCGCCGCCCAGACCGGACCCAGCACCTGCTCATACACCTGCCGTACCGCCTGCAGCACCGGTGTGAGCGCGGACCGCTCGCCCTCGGTGACCGGGTTGCAGAGGTACCGGTGCTCCATCAGGTTGTAGCGGGCCTCGAAGCCGTCGTAGCGCTGCTCGCCGTAGTAGCCGTGCCATTCCATGAAGTCGTGGAACTCGCCGAAGGCGGTGAACTGGTCGTGGTCGCTGGTCTGCTCCCAAATCGGGCCTCGTGCTGCTGCCAGCGCACCGTTGAGGGCGCCGCGGCGGATCGAGGCGACCAGCGACGGGTGTCCGTCGTCGAGGAGCTGCCGCACCTGCTGCAGGGGCGGCCGGGGGAGAGGGGCACCACAGGAACCGCGACGGCTCGGGATGCCCGGCGCTGCGGTAGGCGAGGCGGACGGCTGCCTCCGCGCGCGTTTGGTCCGCGGGCTCGCAGGACAACGCCGCCTGCGTCCATCGGCTCGCCACGGCTTGTCCGTGCGCTGAGATCGGATTGGTGGAGTCATGCATGGTGTCCTCCTGACGAATGATCGATGGCGCGGCATGCCGTTGACGATGCCGCTGCAGGTCAAGTGGCCAGACGCCACCAGCAGGTGGCACGGGCGATCGTCAGTCCCGGCGTTCACTGTTGTGACCGTGCCGGGCGCCGTGGCCGGTTGCGGTGAGTGATTCAGGGATGACGTGAATGAGATCTTCATGTTTGACTGACATCCATGCGATCGGGGCAGGTGCGGCTGGCGATCGACTACGGCAGCGTCGACACCACCGCCGTACTGGCATGGCCGGACGGCACCTGGACGCCGCTGCTCTTCGACGGCGAACCCGCCCTGCCCAGCGCCGTCCTCCTGAACGAGGACGGCACCACCGTGACCGGCCACCACGCGTGGCGGGCCGCGCCGGTCACACCGCACCGGTTCATCCCGCACCCCCGCCAACCCTCCGAGCAGCGCCTCACCGTCGCCGACACCGACGTCGACCCGCTCGATCTGGTCGCCGCGACCCTGCGCCACGTCGCCGAGCAAGCCCACCAGATTGCCAGCACCGGCATCGACGACGTGCGACTGGTCGTCCCGGCAGGCTGGGGCCCGCGACGACGCACCTGGATGCGCCACGCCGCACACCGCGCCGGCCTCCCACCACCACAGATGATCGACGCACCGACCGCCGTCGCCGGGCACCTGCTCGCCACCGGCCTGCAGCTGCCCGTCGGCGCCTACATCGCCGTCTGCGACGTCGGCGCCACCGCCGAAGTCAGCGTCCTGCGCCGCGGCCCCGCAGGCTTCGAAGTCCTCGCCACCCTCGCCGACCCGACCGCCGGCGGCACCGCCATCGACGACGCCCTCACCACCACACTCACCACCAGCCCACCCGGCACCGGCGGGCAACGATGGGCCATGACGGCCAGCCTCCGCGCCGGCAAACACGCCCTGACCGACCATCCGGCCGTCACCGTGCCCCTCCCCGACGGGCCGGCCGTGGTACTCCACACCGGCCTGCTCGACCAAGCCGCCCAGCCCGTCCTGCACCGCATCGCCCACCTCACCACCGAAGCGATCACCGCCGCGGAACTCACACCCCGCGACCTCACCGGCGTCTACTGCGTCGGCGGCACCGCCCGCCTACCCCTGCTGGCACAGACCCTCACCGACGCCGGCATCACCCCCACCCTCGTCGACCAGCCCACCCTGGCCGCAGCCCGAGGCGCCGCCGACGCAGGCGCCACCAACACCACCACCGAACCCACCACGCCCGAGGAGCCGGTGCCGCCGGTGCGGCGCGCGGCCGCGATCGCCCTACCCGGCTTCGCGTCCCTCGCTCTGGTCTCCCAGTTCCTGCTCACGCCTGAGTGGCGCGGCTCCCTCATGTACCGCGAAGCGATCCTCAACTGGGGCGAGCTGACAATGGCCGCCGTCTTCGCCGTCATCGCCTGCCTCAGCGCCGGCACCGTCCTCGCCTCCACCATCGCCAACCGCACCACCACCCCGACCAGCCCCGGCGCACACACCGGAACCGGCATCCTCGCCGCGGCCTCCCTCGGCGTCGCCGTCAGCGGCATGTACGCCGTCGTCGGAAGCCTCTACGTCGGCTACCCCGTCAACGGCTTCCTGCGCTGGACACTGCTACCGATCACCCCGACCATCACCGCCGCCGCCGTCATGGCCCTCATCGCCGCCCGGCAATGGCGCACCCCCGCGGGCGGATGGTCGAAACTGCTCGCCTTCCCCACCGGATCCGTGCTCACCGCCGCTGCCGGCATGCTGCTCATCCAATACAGCCTGACCGCCGACCGGTGGCCCCACCTGATCCTCTGGATCGACCTCGCCGGCCGAGTCGGAGGCCTGCTCCTGGGCATCGGCACCGTCATGGCCGTCGTGTCCCAGCCGATCCTGCGCCTGATCCTCAGCGCACCCCTCGCCGTCATCACCGCCGCCCTGGTCTCCTGGCCCGCCTCCGGCATCCTCGGCGCCATCTACGCCATCGCCGTGACCACCTGGTGGCTACGCCAGATGTGGACCCACCTCCTACGCCCCCACCACCCCCACCGGCCGCCGCAATGACCCCACCAACCGGATACCACCCGACGCACGTGGGGGAGGAGCTGCGGTGAACGGGGCCCGGCGACTCGCAGGAGCTACCGTCGTGCTCGCCGTCCTGGCGGTACCGCCGTGGCTGCTGACCACCCTCACCCGAGCGCACCTGCCCGGCTGGCCGACCAGCGCGCAGCTACGCGACTGGCTCACCGACCCGCTGACCCCGGCAACCCTCACCACAGGGCTCATCGCCGTGGCCTGGCTGCTGTGGCTCGGCATGGCCTACACCATCACCGTGACAGCCGCCCGCCGACTGCGCGCCGGCACCCGATGGGTACGCCACCTGCCGCTACCCACCCCATGGCAGGCCGCCGCCACCAGCATCGCCGGCGCAGCCGCCCTCACCACCGCCCACACCCCCACCACCCATCCACCAGATCCGCCGACACCAGTCACCGCCGACGAACTCCAGCACCCCTCCGCTACGCCCCAGACCGAGCAGGGCGGGGTGGTCGTGCCCGGCGGCTGGCTACCCGACGACACCGCCCACCACATCGCCGCCGCAGCGGCCCTGGTGTGGCTACGCCGCCGTCGCGCCCACCAACCCGGCCAACCCGACACCGACGCCACCCAGCTGATACCCCTGCCCACCACCGTCACCGCCGTTCAGGCAGCCATCGCCGACCAACCACCACCAGCAGCCACCACCGGCGCCATTCAGGCGCCGCTGCCCCCGGCCGGCCTACGTCTCGCCGGTCACGGGGCCGACCACGCCGCCAGAGGTCTCCTCGTCACCAGGCTCCTCACCGCGCTGCGCGACCCCGCCGACACGACCCCGGTGATCGTCACCAGCCGCGCCCTCGCCAGGCTCCTGCCCAGCGTCGCCGAGACCGCCGCCACCATCCCGGGCCTGCACGTCATCGACACCCTCGAACAGGCCGCCGCCCTGCTACCTGCATCCAGCACGTCAACCGCAGCCGACCGCGGCATACCCAGCCTCGTCTTGACCGCCGAACCCGCGACGGCGGCACCACCGAACCTCCGGCCGAACGCCCGTGTCGTCACCCTCGACGCCGGAGCACCACTACCCACCTGGCGCGTCGACCGCCACGGCCACACCGTGGACCACCAGACCGGGCAACCCCGGCCACGGATGTGTGTCCTCGACAGCACCGCCGCGACGGACCTGCTCGCCGTCCTGGCCCAACCCACCACCGCAGCACCCGAGCCCGCCGCATCCGTACCAGTACGGCCGATCAACCGGGCACAGGCAAAGATCCCCCGCCAAGCCACCCGAGTCCCACCGCCCACACCGCGGCAGCCCAGCGAGGCCGCAGAGGCCGCGGTCCAGCTGCGGGTACTCGGTCGCCCGGCGTTGCTCATCGAGAGCAAAGAGGTCGCCATCCGCCGCAGCGCCGCCCTGCAAATCCTCGTCTTCCTCGCCGTACACCCCGACGGCGCCACCACCACGCAACTCGTACACGCCCTTTGGGCCGGCCTACCCGCCCATACCGTCACCGGCCGCCTCTATACCACCCTCAGCGACCTACGCTCGACCATCCGCGGCACCGGCGCCGAGCAGGTGGTTGTCCACACTGAGGACCGCTACCACCTCGAGCCACGCACCGACGTGGACCTGTGGCGACTGCAGGCCGCCGCCCACCACAGCGCCACCACAGACGTACCCGGCAGGTGGCAGGCCGTGATCGACGCCTATACCGGCGACCTTGCCGCCGGCCACACCTGGCCATGGATCGACCCACCCCGCGAAGCCACACGCCGCCTGGTACTCGACGCCCACACCAACGCCGCAGCAGCACAAACCGACCCGCACGAGCGCCTGCGGCTGCTCCAAGCGGCGATCCGCATCGACCCCTACAACCAGCAGCTCCACCAGCTCACCGCCGACCAACTAAACGCCCTCGGTGACTCCGCCGCAGCCGCCGACCTTCTCCACACCCACCAGCAACGCCTGCGCCTCGCCGGCATCCTCGACCAACCCTGATCACTGCTCGCTAACCCGGCTAGGGCCACAGGTCCCTGCGGGGCTGTCTCGTTGAGAGTGTTTCCTGCGATCTTGGCTAGCACGCATCCGGGCCGCGAGCTCCAGCCGGAGCGCGGCTATCCCTCGGCGCTCGCCTATGAGGAGCGAGTGCGGCGCGGCGCCTCGGAACCGTTCGCCCACCGCGCGGGCGTGTCCGTTTCCCAACAGCAGGCGCTGACGCATCGCCGCGGTGTCGAGGTCAAACTGCGTGTGCGCCGCCCCGAGCCCAAGCTCCGCATCAGCCCGCGCTGGTCCTTCATGCCGCGCGAGTTGAGCAGGAAGCGCGGCCGGGCGAGCGGTAATTATCCGTGCCCTCGTCAGATGGAGGGCCGACGGGTCAGGCGCACCCCGCATGGCGGCGCCGCGATATCCGGTGGCCCGACCGAGCGCTCCAGGAGCCCGCCAGTTCCGCGGTCTGTTAGCTTCGGCCAACCAGAGGAGACAGTTCAGACCGCATGCGCGCGGTGAGCAGCACCGCCGGACGGCCCTCGTCGTGGACGGCATGAACTGCCGCACGCGCCTCGCCCTCGTAGCTGGCCTTTGCGTATCCACTCCGCCTGCCACCAGTGCAAGCGCCTCGACCATCATGAAACCCCGGCCGGACCGAACGACACCGGCGAGTCATCCATCGCCAGCCACAGCAGGCCGAACCGACCGTCGCGTTGACCGTACGCGATGAGGCACCCGTGCTCGACCTCGACCAGCGCACAGGCCGTGACCGGCTCCTTCAGGTCGTAGGTCTCGAGAACCTCCGCTCGGGCGACATCCCATGTCCGCAGGGTTCCATCAGCCCCGGCGGAGGCGGCCACCGCGCCGGTCACACCCGCCGACACCATCCAGATGCGCTCTCGGTGCCGGCCGAGGACTCGCGGGCCGGTCCGGCTCGACGCCAGATCCCAGCTTCGCACGAGCCCGTCGTAGCCGGCCGAGAGCACCGACCGCTGGTCCGAACCGAGATACACAGAGGTGACCGCCATCGGGTGTCCGGTCAACGTCCGCAGGAGCCGGCCGCCGTCGACGTCCCACACCCGCACCGTGCCGTCCGACGAACCCGACACGGCCACACGACCATCACCGGACAACGCCACCGCATTCACCCAACCCCGATGACCGACCAACGTCCGCAGGAGACGGCCGCCGTCGACGTCCCACACCCGCACCGTGCCGTCCGACGAACCCGACACGGCCACACGACCATCACCGGACAACGCCACCGCATTCACCCAT
>NZ_VISW01000032.1:0-13326 GCF_007827635.1 Micromonospora sp. CNZ296 | reverse complement strand
ACCCCGATGACCGACCAACGTCCGCAGGAGACGGCCGCCGTCGACGTCCCACACCCCCACCGTGCCGTCCGACGACGCCGTGAGCACCACGCGGGCGGCGGAGTCGATCGCGACCGACCAGATGGAGCCCTCATGGCCGTCGGCCGCGACCTCGTCCTTGCCGACCTCGAGCCGACCTATGCCCCCGCCGTCGTCGCCCGAGTAGACGACCCCGTCCGCGGTCGTCGCGACGGCGCCCAGCGAGGCGCCCTCGCCGACCAGGAATCCGCACGGGACCAGGGTGTCGAGCCGCCACAACCGCAGCGTCCGATCGACGGCGCTCACCACGACCCGTTGCCGTCCGGCATCGATCGAGATCGCAGTTGGCCAGCTCGGCGGACGGCTCGTAGACGCCGTGACCACCTGTCCTCGATCACTGATCTTGAAGAGCCTGTGATGCGTCGTGGCCGCCAGGATCGCTCCCTCGTCCGGGAGCGCGGCGAGCGCCGAGAGGGGCTCGGCCAACCGCACGAGCGCCGACAGCCGGGCCGGGGAACGCAGGTCGAGCACGTGGATCAGGCCGCGGGCGGAGCCCGCGTAAAGGGTGCCCGTGCGGCGGTCCATGCACATCGTGGTTAGCGGCGAGCCGTCACCGGCCAGGGTTTGCGTCAGCTCGCCGGTCGCGACCCGCCACAGCCGGACGGTGCCATCGTGCGACGCGCTGGCCAGGACCCTGCCGGCCTCGTCGAACCTGAGGCCGACGACCCAGCCGGTGTGGCCCAGAAGCTCGCGGCGCAGGGTCGGACGCCGCACGTCAGCGATGTCCCACAGCCGTATGTTGCCATCGAAGCCGCCCGAGGCGAGCACGCCGGAGACCGCGGCCAGCGACATCACCGCGCCGGTGTGCGCGTGGACGCTGGAAAGGACCCGATCCGGAGGCTCCCACAACCGAATCTCGCCGTCGAAGCTTCCGGAGAGGAACACGCCGCCCGTTGCGTGATGCTCGAGTGCGGTGACGGCGCTGCGATGCGCGTTCCAGGTGACGGCCGGGCGGCGGCGCGGAAGTCCGTGGCGGGCGAGGAGCGGACGTAGACGCGGCGGTTCACCGTCAGGCAACATCCACCGCCGGGACATCCGCCGCCGGAACATCGACTGCCGGAAGATCGACCGCTTCGGCCCGCCGGGCCAGGAAGCCGCTTCGCATGAGCTCTCCAATCACCTCACCGCCGCCGATGTACTCGCCGTCGATGTAGAGCTGCGGAAAGGTCGTCACGCCGGACCGCTGTACCGCTACCGACCGGGCCGCTGCATCCGCCCCGACGTCAACGGTCCGATAGTCGGCCCCGATGCACTGCAGCAACAGCACCGAAAGGGCCGAACGGGGACCCTGCGGGGCGTCGATGCTGCCGTAGAGCATCAGCGTGATGCCATCCCAGTCGACCGAAGGCGCGTTCGGCTCTGAAGCTCCGATGCCGGGCACGGTGGCGTCAGGTGAGATCGACATCTTCGTACGGAGTGGCCAGCTCGGCACTGGTGTAGCGGCTGGTCAGCTCCCGTTCCCAGGCCTGGGCGGCGATGTCCTGCCGCGCCAGGAGCGGCTCAATGGGCCCGACGCCCCGGCCGCCGACCGCCGAGTACCGCCGGACCTCCAGCGGTATGGTCCGCAGCGGCAGGTTGGGATGGACCTCCTGCAACCGGTCGACGAATTCGCCCATCGCCCGGTCGACACCGGTCATGTCGGGCGAGGTGAACGTCGCGTACGCGTACATGTCGAATCCATCCGTGATTAGGTCCTTGAACACGTCGAACTGCCGGCTAAAGCCGCCCGGTGCGGCCTTGGTGTTGAAGACGAACGACGACTCGTTGAAGCCCTTGAAGCAGCCCACCCGCGAGTGGTTCGGGAACGAGGCCATGTAGGCGATGTCGGGCCTCGACAGGTATTGCCGCATGAACCGACCGCTCAGGTTGTCGTCGACCCAGACAAACACGGATCCACGCAGCCCGCGGCGCTCGAGCTCTCGCATGATCCACAGGCACCACTCTGGGACCAGGTCGGGCTGGCCCCCGGACAGGTCGAGCACGGGTGGCGGATCCGGCTCGGCCATGTACAGGTCGATGATCTGCGTCGCGGTGAGGAACGCCCCCCGCGACGCGTCCCCGACGAGCAGCTCGTCGTCTACAAAGCAGTACCAGCAGTTCCAGTTGCATCCGGCGAGCTGGAACACCTGCGTGTGGTAGGGCAGCACGCGGGGCAGGCCCCGGAAGTGGGCGCGGACCGGCAGCCGTGACTCGCGCGCCCGCAGATGGATCGCGAACGTGTTGAACCGGCGCACGCGGCCGAAGCCGCCACAGTTCACCCGAGTGTAAGCATCCTTGCTCTCGAGTGACCGGTCCAGCCGTGCGATCAAGAACTCCTGACGCTCCGGGCGGACGACGCGCTGCCTCATCCCGGTCCGGCCAGGTGCCGAGTCGTGCGGGTTCATCATCGATGCGCCTCCGTGGGCTCGAAGCACTGCGAGCGCGTCGACGGTCGGCGAGCACGTTATGGGCCCGTACCTCCCCCACACGCCCTGCAGGACCGCCAACACCGTCGTGGCCAACGTCGCGGCGTTGCGCTCGTCGGCCGGTCGTGGGATACCGCCGGCTCCGGCGAGCAGCGTCCCCAGGTATGACTTCCGACTCGATCCGAAAAGGACCGGTAAGCCTAGGTCGAGCACGGCACCGATGCACGCACTCAGACGCCAGATGTGTTCGGTGGTCTTAGCGAACCCGATGCCCGGGTCGACGATGAGCTTGTCGGGAGCCACGCCCGCAGAGACGGCCGCGTTGACCCGCGGCCGCAGCTCGGCGCGGACCTCGATGACCGCATCGCCGTCCTCGGCCAGCTGCGACATCCACCGGGAGTGCCCGCGCCGATGAGTCAGCACCCAGGGGCACCCCGAGTCGAGGACCACGCTCGCCATGTTCCTATCCGCGAGCCCAACCGAAACGTCGCTGACCAGCGCAGCGCCCACGTCCAGGGCGGCCGCCACGACGGTGGCTCGCGTTGTGTCGATGCTGGTGGGTATCCCGAGCTCGGTCAGGGTCCGGAGCACCGGCCGGACGCGCTGCGTCTCGGTGTCCGCGTCGGTCCGTCCGGCGCCGGGCCGGGTGGACTCGCCGCCGACGTCGATGACTTCCGCGCCCTGCTGCCAGATGGCTTCGGCATGGACGATGGCGCCTTCGTGGCGAAGGTAGAAGCCGCCATCGGAGAAGGAGCCTGGTGTCATATTCAGCAAGCCCAGGACGAACGGAACTCCGTGCCGCGGCTGGAGCAACGTCGACCTCATACGTCAATGACTTTAACAGTCGCCCTGCGTGATCAACAGTCCACCATGGGTTGTCACCTAGACCGACGCCAGCGGCACGTTGTAGGCGAATCCCTCTTCAGCCGCCTCTAGGTTGAAGAAGACGAGCTGCGCGAACGCCACGTCCTGGGCGATCTCCAGCACGTCGACGCCACCGACCGAGACGGCGACCCGGCCGCGACCGTGGAACCCCGGGTCCCACAGTGCGCTCGACAGGGTCGCGCCGCATCGGGTGAGGGTGGACCGTGGCACCACCAGGCCCGCCACGTCGAGCGGGAACACGGTGATCTCGTTGAGGTCGAACAGGTACCGGCCGGGCGGCAGCTCGTAGACGCCGTTGGGCGCTGGCACCGGCTTCCCCGGCGCGACCACGACGTCGTCGCCGAGGCCCAACCGGCTGCGGCCCGAGAGCCGGGTGACCTGCTTGAGGGTCACGTCGAAACCGGCCGGCTGTAATTGAGCCTCGAAATCCAGGAATGACTGCAGCAGAGCCGGTGTGCGGGAATGCGTCAACCGGCGGATTTCCCGATCATTCAGGACTAAACCTTCGTAGCGGTGCACGGCTCCTACCTACCATAGCTCCATCCGGAAGTCAACGATGAGCCACAAGAGCGGCTGGCAAATCCGGTGTGGCTCATCGCGCGCCGGTTCCCCGGATGGTGCCGCGGTCGTGTCGCCCCTGGAGTTTTTCGAGGTTTCCGCGGGCAATCTCGGAAAGGTCGAGACCGAATTCGGAGGCGACCTGCGCGACGTACCAAAGGACATCACCGAGCTCTCCGGCGATTGCGTCTCTCGTCCGGTCGGTCACGGCTCCGTCGTCGTCGCGTTCGATTCTCTTGACGACGTCCGCGACCTCCCCGGCCTCGCTCGCTAGGCCGAGAACCGGGTAGTGGTAGTTGCTTCCGATACGGGGATATACCGCGGTCGCTGCCGACAGCCGCTGATATTCTGCCAGATCCATGCCTCAGTAATACCCGAACAACCATGGCCCGGGCACCCCGGACCGCAGATCGTTACGGAGTTGTTGAGGCAGGCGGAGATTGGCGGCATGCGGTTCGAGATTGCGCAGACCGTCGGACTTTGCCTTATCGAGAAGACAGAGTGCTACCTTCCCCCAGAATAGATGCACGGGGGCCGCCTGTGACCGCGCGACCTCTTCTCGCAGTTCGTCCGCATACGGCTGCAGAATGGTATTGCGGCCGCCCCGACCGAGTAGCGCACCAGCCTTGACGGTGCCGACTAGAAACTTGAAATGCATGAATGAGGAACCGATCCGGTCGGCCGCGTCCACACCCTCCATGTGCCGTTCCAAACATTCGGCAAGGTCCCCGTTCATGCCGTCCAGTTCCGACAGCATGAAACCGGTCATGAGGGTGCCGAGCGTGAGGCGCTGGTCGCGGTACTCGATTGCCGCCCGGCGGTACCAGTAGGCGGCCTCCTCCCGCAGCGTCCTAACCGCAACCGGACCGAGCCCGCTCGAAACGGCGCGCTGCCGGGCGATCTCGCCGGCGAACTGGAGCGTCTTCGCCACGCAGGGACGCCCGAGCCGGACGAGGTTGTCCCTGACCAGCGCACGGAACATGGTCGTGGCGATCTCCCCGGCGCGGTCCAGCTCGCCCCGTGCCACAGCGATGTCTCCCAGGCCTTTGAGCACGTCGATGCGGAGGCGGGCCGAAGTGATGTCTCCCAAACGGGCGAGGAACGACGTGGCCCGCTCGAACGCCGTACGGGCCTCGTCCCACTGGGCGCGGTAAACCTCGAGATTGCCCTGGCGAAACAGCAGCTGGGCCAGGGGCATCGATCCTTTGGCGGTCTTCGCGCTGTCCAGGTCGGACAGTTCCACGGCGACCTCGGCCGACATCGCGTCGAGCCGCGTCCGGGTGGCGCCGTCGACGTAGTTGCCCATGGCCAGGATGCCGGCTCGCGCCGCGAGCAGCTCGAGCGGGTCGCGTGACCCGGTCCGGGCCCGCTGGAAGAGCCTTCGGGCGCGGTCGTAGTCGTCCGCGAGCCGGTAGCCGTGCGCGCAGACGCTCAGCACACCGGCGGTGGCGTCCCCGCCGAGGTAGTGCACCACCTGCTCCGTGAGCGGCAACCAGTCCTCGAGCGTCGCCGAGGAGAACAGGTCCAGACCACAGGCCTGGAAGACCATGTCGACGTCTTCCTTGGCTGCGGGGTCGCCCACTCGGTGCTCGCAGAACAGCAGCGCGGCCCGAAGCAGCTGGTGGCGCGCCTGTGGCGTCAGCCGGGCGGTGGTCCCGCGCTGGCCGAGCGCCCAAGCTGCGAAGGCGGCGAATCCCGGATGTCCCAGGCCCGGCAGCAGCGCCAGCACGTCACCGGCGAACCGGACCGGCAGCAACACCGAGCCGCTGCGCAGGATTAGCAGACCGGTCTCGGCGAGCAGCGACCGGAGCCCGGCGCCGTGTCCCGCCCCCGGACCCGCGTGCTGCGAGCGCAGCCAGCTCGTCAGCGTCGACAGGGGCAGGTGCATCCCGGGCACGTCGGCGCAGATCCGCAGCACGCCGAGGGCGTACGGCGACGCGGCAACCAGTTGCGCGACGGTCTGGCCGACCCCCGGAAGCTCATCGGCGGCCGCCGACGAGCCGTCGCCGATGCTCGAGGCCCGTAGCTGGCGGATAAGACGATTGAGCTCGTACTCCGATCCCTGTGCCCGCTCCGCCAGGTCTCCGGCCAGCCGCCGGGCGACCTTGTCCGGCAGACGGTGCCGGCGGAGGCGTGAGAGCACATCGCGCTCGTCGACGGGGGGCGGCACGTCCACGGTGACGAGGTCCCTGATCGACTGGGGGATGTCGGCCTGACTCGACACCGTGAACAGGACGGGCCGGTGGTCGGCCAGTTCGACGAGGTCCCAGGCGGACGGTGACGCTGGGCTGTCGACGAGGATGGGGGTGGTGGCATCCGGCCGATATGCGGTGATGGACTTACTTACGCCGAGGATCGGCCGGGTCCGCCCGTCCACCATGCGTACCTCGTCGTCGAGATCCGTTCGTTCCACCGCGCGTCCAGCCCGAAGGGGACCGGGCTCGCCGACCGAGACCAGCGGGAGGGTGCGTACCGCGCCCGTCCGTGAACGAGTGTGGCGCAGTACGGACATCGGCAGCGACTGCGGGACGAAGACGAGCTGGTTTCCCGAGCCGGCATAGGAGTACCGCGGGGCCGGTTCGCCCAGCCGGCTGCTCTCGTGGAGCAGGTACTCGACGATCGACCCGAGATCGACCGTCTCGTTGGCGGTGGGATAGGCGAGCCCTCGGACGGCCAGCTCGAGGAGGGCGGTGAACGGGCTGACCGCGCCGTCGTCGGCGGCCGGTGTCATGTAGCGCTGCGAGCTGCTGGCCAGCACGGCGTGGTGCAGAACGCTGCGCAGCGGCTCGGGCAACCGGCTGGCGCCCAGTCCTTCGGCGAAACAACAGTCCAGGACCCAGACGTGCCGGGCCGCGCTGCAACCGGCCGCGAATTGGAACAGCACGGACGCCGAGAGGTAGGTCGACGGGTTCTCAGGAACGGAGTCGGCGCAGACGATCGCCACCTCCTGCGACGGCAGGATCGTGGCGTGGCCGGAGTAGTAGAACAGCCGCAGGCTCTCGTCGGTGCCGGACGACATGAGCCAAGACAGCTCCTGAGCGAGCCGCGGCGCCGTGACCTCGCCGTCGACGAGACGGTGTCGGTCCGACGACCGGCGCTCGGGCAGGTGGTCACGCAGCACCTGCTCAATGCGCGCGACGTCGGGCTTCCGCCCGGCCAGCAGGATTCTGGCGGTGCTACGACGCATTGGACCCGCCTAGGCGCCGTCCGTGCCTTTGGCCTCGAGCAACGCCGCGATGGAGGCCATGGTCGCCTGGTAGTCGGCGCTGTCCAGTCCACTGGCCCGCAGCATCACCGTCGTCGTGACCCCGTTGTGCTCCTTCTCGAGAATGAACGCGCGATCCCGCGGCCGCTGCGCCCACATCGTCAGGATGCGGAGAATGACGGGACGGACCGTGGCGAAGCTGGCCAGGCTGACGCTGATCGCGGTGACGAGCTCGACGCCTTTCGCCGGAACCTCGGAGGTGTCCTTGACGACCTGGCAGCCCGCCGCATTGAGGTCCCTGGCCAGTTCGTTCAAGGTGCCGTCGAGACCGGGATCTCCGGCGAAACTCATCCTGAATTGATCAACCACGGCACCTCCAGGGTCAGCATCGCAGCGCATCTTGCCGCTAATCGTAGTCCGCGACCGCAAACGTGCGACAACGTCGACAAGCGCCGATTCGTGCGCTGGCTGCGATCAATTTCAGTATGATGGTGCCGGAGTTGAGGGCGGCCTCCTCCGCCGGACGGGAGCGGCTCGGGTTGTCGGAGGAGGCGGCGGGCCCATGGATACGTGACGGCTTCAATGAGGGTTGGTCCGCCCACCGGTGCAGGCCCGGTGTGGCAGCGGCCGTCGCGGCACGCACGGCAAGCACGTCGTTGCCGTTGACCTGGACGCCGGGAAGCCGAGGCTCTCTCATTGCTGACTCGCTCACACAGACGCGCGGCCGCTAAGATTGCGCAGACTAATTTGGCACCACCAAATCCGTATACTCCATCAGGAAAATCGGAAATCGGAACTGCCCCAGACCTGATCAGCTGCTGCGGTTCAGGTAGTGGGTGCCGCGGGTCAGGGCTTCTAGCTCCTGATCGTAGGTCTTATTCTTCGCCGTCCAGCAATCCACCGCCCGATCCCGGCACGTCGGACTGGTGAAGCGATCAGCCGCTCTGGCGGCTCGCCCACGCGCCGCCGCCAGCGAAGACCTGCCGCGTCGGGGAACTCGACTTCGATGATGGCCTTGCGAGGGTCAACGGTTAGGAGTCGAACGGCAAAGGCGAATCGCATTTGGCCGTGCCTGATGCTTCGCTCTCGACCACATCAGCCCAAAGGTCGTCCCGCCGCTCATCGGCAGAGACGAAAACATCAAAGGTGGCGCTTGGCTGTGGTTTCTAATCCGCCATTTGATCCCGATCATTGGACCGGTCAAACGACCGGTTTCGCGATCCGTTCCTGATCTTCTTTCCTCGCCGACAATGCGGGCGACCGCGAGACGTATTTTTTGGGGGACTGGGGGGCGCCGACCGGACGACTAGGGGACTGGGGCATCGATAGGGGCCCCGCGCCCAAAATCTAAATCTGGACGCGCGCTGGCTGGATAGGCGCGTTTCTTTGTGTTGCCATGAGAAGGATGTGCCATATCCGAAGCTCGGGCTTGCGAGCCGAGTTGTGATTCCCTCCATAGGGTTCCTGGCCGGCAGTTACACCGTCGTAGGCCTCGCCGCTGTGGCGCAGAGCCTCGCCCTCGGTGGCGGCGGCATCGTTGTGGGATGCCTCGCAGTTCGCGGCGACATGGGGACCTCGACTACGCCTACCCGCCACCGAGCGCGTTCGATGCTGCCCCCTTTGCGCGGCCGTGCGGTCCCGCTGGTGCCGCAGCGCCTGAGAAGGTCGACGAGCCGCTGCGCAGGCGCTGCAGCTGGTGAACTCCGATTCCGTCGTTTCTCGCTGACCTGCCGTTGTGAGGTCTTGTAAGGCGTCGTGAGGTGCAGTCAGCGACCGACCGGGATGTCGCACCGTGCTGGGGCCATAGCGTCACTGCATCCCCGCCAGCAGCCCTGCTGGATGTGCGGCGAGCAGGAGGAGGGCAGGTGACATCCCCAGGAGCCCGCAGCGCCGCAGTCACCACCAGCGTCCTGTCCACCGCCGCCATCACGGTCGTCGCGGCGCTGCACAGCGGTTGGACGCCGCACCTGCCGGCGCCAGCCACCATGCGGCAGTGGATAGCCGATCCGATGAGCAGCGGTGTCGTCGCCGTTCTCGTCGCAGCCGCGGCCGTGACGCTCTGGCTGCTGCTGGCCACGGCCGTCCTTACCCATGCGTATGCGGCGCTGGCCCGCCGGCTGGGCCGCGCACCTGTTCTACGCCTTCCCCGTCCGGTCCAGGGCCTCACCGCGGCGCTGCTCGGCGCGACCGCCGTCACCGCTGCTACCGGTGCTGTCGCACACGCCACTCCCGCGACCACCACGTCCGATGAACCAGCCGCGCCTGGACAAGCGATCGCCTCACCCGCCTCCCACCGCCCCGCTGCGGGCCATCAGCCGGCTGCGCCGCCGTCCACCTACATCGTGCGCCGCGGCGACAGTCTGTGCGAGATCGCTGCCCGCACCCTCGGCGACGCCGACCGGTGGCCGGAAATCTTCGCTCTCAACCGGGGCGCCCGCTTCCCCCACGTCGGCGGCGCCCTGCGCAACCCCGACCTCATCTATCCAGGCTGGGTTCTCCGCCTGCCGACCGACGCCTCACAGAGGAGCGACCCGGCACCGCGGCGCCGCGATCAGCAGCGCCGTACCGAATCCGGCCGCCCGGACCTCCCGGCGCCACCCACGAAGCCTGACTCCTCGGCCGGAACGCCGACACCCACGACCACCACCACGGCAGGCCCGACAGCACCCGCGACCGAACCACCCCCGGCAGGCCCCGCCGTCACCGCGAACGCGCCGGGCACCGCCGGTGTGACTCCACCATCCCGCAGCGCCTCGCAGCCGCCGGCACGCGATCCGTTGCCCACACCTCACCGGTCTCGGGGCATCGACGTGCCGGGCGGCAGTTGGGTGGACATCGGCCTGGCTGTGGCGATCGCCGCAGCCGCCGCGCTGGTCTGGGCACACCGGCGTCGCCGCTACACCCCGCGCCCACCCTCGACCGCTACCCACGTCGAGGGCCCCGACACGACCCCGATGCCGACCGTGGTCACGCAGCTCCGCCGGCGGCTGCGCCGGGCCGCACCACGCATCACCACATCCGCCACCACCCGCCACCAACGGCACGACCTCCACTTGTCCCCAGACCCCATTGACGGGGACACCGGGCCGGACGCGGCCGCCCTCGACGGTGAAGACCACACCGACGGCGACCCGGTACCTGTGCCGCGTCCGGCGGTGCCGTCCTTGGCGCACCCGCTGGCCGAGGCCTGGCCGTCCGCAGGCCTCGGGCTCACCGGCCCGGGCGCCGACGCCGCTGCCCGCGGCTTCCTGACCGCCGCGCTCGCCGCCGGCGGCCTCGACGCCCCACACGAACGGACCCAGGTGGTGATGCCAGCGACAACCGTGACGACCCTCCTCGACACGGACACCGCGACCCTGCCCCACACCCCGCGCCTGACAGTCACCACCAGCGCCGAGGAGGCCCTCGACCTCATCGAAGCGCAGATCCTGCACCGCAGCCGCCTCGTCGACGCTCACGGCGCTGACACGGTGGCCGACCTGCGGACGCTCGATCCCGCGGGGGAGCCGCTGCCGCCGGTGCTGCTGCTGACCCACGCCGCCGCAGCCCGGCAGGACACCCGCATCGCCGCGCTGCTCACCCAAGGCACACGCCTGGACATCCACGGGGTGCTGCTCGGCGCATGGCCTGACGGTGACACCGTCGCCGTCGCCGCTGACGGCACCACAGCCCTCGCCGACGCCGCCGACGACCGAAACGACCGTCCCACCCCAGTGGAGCGTCTGGCCGTGCTCACCTCGGCCGACACCCTCGCTCTGCTCGGCGTCCTCGCCGAGTCCCACACCGGCCAACCACCGACACCCAACGACGCCGCGCCCCCGTCAGACGACCGACAACCGGCCACCGCGAACTCGACCGAGGCCGGCCGAGGCACCCTGACCGAGACCCCGGGACCAGCGGAAACGCTCACTCCGACGACTGCCAGCACGTCACCCGGCCCCGTCGAGGCCACCGGCCACAACCCCGTCGCCGCCCATCCCCACGCATCGGCCGGGTCGACCGGCATCATCGACACCCGGCCCCATCCGATCGCCGCTACGCGCGCCGTTGCCGATGCCGGTGGTCACGACACCCCACTCGCCGACGGACCGGAAACCGTGCCTTCCGACGTGAACGGCGAGCAGCAGCAGCGCCGCCGCGTGCAGGTATCGGTGCTCGGCCCGCCCAGCATCACCGACGCCGCGTCCCATCCGCCGCTGCGCGCCAAGGCCCTCGAGGTGCTCGTGTACCTGGCGGTCCATGACGGGGAAGCGACCGTGGACGCCATTCTGGATGACCTGCTGCCCGATGCCCCGACCAGCAAGGCACCTGGCCGGCTGTACACCTACGTGTCGAACCTCCGCGCCGTCATGCGGCACACGACAGGCCCTGGCGACTACCTCACCCATCCTCAGAACCGCTACACGCTCAACCCCGCCCTCGTCGACGTCGACCTGTGGCGGATGCGCGCGGCGATCCGCGCCGCCGAACGCGCCACCGACCCGCAAGCGCGGGTCGCCGCGTTACGGCGCGCCGTCGACACCTACCGAGGGCACCTCGCCGACGGCGTCGACTACGAGTGGATCGAGCCCTACCGCGAGGCCGTACGGCAGCAGGCCCTCGACACCTACCTCGCGCTCGCCGACGCCCTCGCTGACCATCCCGCCCACCAGTTGACTGTGCTCGACGAGGCGATCCGCCACAGTCCCTACACCGAGGAGCTCTACCAGCACGCCATGCGCGCCCGCGCCGCCCTCGGCCAGACAGACGCGATCCGCTCCCTGCGCCGAGCACTGACGCGGGCTCTCGCAGAGATCGACGCCGAACCCCACGAAGACACCCTCGCCCTGGCCCACGAGCTCATCGCCGCCCAGCAGCGCCCCCGGCCCCGCCCGCAGGCGCAGCCTCACTCCCGCGACGAGGACGGAGCGACTGCATGACCGACATCTCCACCTCGCCGTCCTCGCACCGTGACCATCCGAACGCGGCCAGCCGGGACCAGCTGGTCGGTCTACGGCCGCTGCGGTGGGCGGTGCGTGCCGTGCTCACCCTCGGTGTCGCCGCGTCGATCGCGGCGAACGTGCTGCACGCCCGACCGAACCTCATCAGCCAGCTGATCGCCGCCTGGCCGCCGCTGGCGCTGCTGCTCACCGTGGAACTGATCTCCAGGGTGCCCAGCCACCGCAGGTCCCTGGCCGCCCTGCGGCTGCTGGCCACCGCCGCGATCGCCGGCATCGCCGGCTGGGTCAGCTACTGGCACATGGTCGGTGTCGCCGCCCGCTACGGCGAGATCGACGCCGGCGCGTCCTACCTGCTGCCGATCTCCGTGGACGGCCTTGTCGTCGTGGCCAGCATCAGCCTCGTGGAGATCACCGGAAGGATCCGCGCCGGCACCGGCCGGCCCACGCCCACGCAGCAACCAGCGGCCCCTCAGGAGCGGCTAGGACACCACGCCCTGAGGGCCGGCGCCGACCGGACCACCAGGCGGCGAATGCCCCGCCTCGCCGAAACGGTCACCGAGACCAAACCAATGGCCACCTCTGCGTCGCCGGGCGCCGTGTCTACCCCGGTTCCATCACGAGGAAAGGCCGCGAGCACGCAAGGCGATGGGGCACCAGACCGCCCGGCTCAGCCCGACCGCGACGACGTCCGTGGCGATTCCGAGCCGTCCCGTCCTGCTGGCGATCGCGCCGGCGGGACGCCAACCCACGACGCGAAGACCCCAGCAACGATCCCCTCCGACCACGGAAACGCCGCCCAGGTCGCCGCGGCCACTCCGGCGGCCGTCGCGTACTGGTACCAGCGGGACCCGTCGATGCATCCCGCCCAGATCGCCGAGCGGATCGGCAGATCCGAGCGCACCGTGCGCCGGTACTGGCCGCCGGCGAAACTGCAGCGGGCCAACGCCCAGCACGACGGCCCGCAACCGACCGTCCCCGGGGCGTCTTAACCCTGACTGCCCTCGATCTTGGTAGAGACGCTTGATGTCTGTCCCCTACATGAGGAGGGTGCCGACGGGCCTGTGGAAGGCGTGCCAGTGAGCCCCAGGCAATATCCTGTCGATCTTGTCATGGGGGAGTCAGGCAGGTTCTGGTGGTGCGGGCGCGGTGGGGACTTGCTTAGGGGGTGTCTCAGTTGGTGATTTTTGCGAGTCGGCGGTGGCAGATGAGGATGGCGGCGAGGTCGGCGAAGGCTTGGAAGTGCTCGGCTTTGCGT
>NZ_VISW01000031.1:0-53579 GCF_007827635.1 Micromonospora sp. CNZ296 | reverse complement strand
CCGGTCAGTGTGAGCGTGCAGGGTGACAAGCTGATCCCGCACGGTGTGCAGGGTGAGCAGTCGCGTATCGACCTGAACGACGAGCAGACCAAGAATGTGAAGGCGATCATTGCGGCGACGAAGAAGGCCGGTATGGACGAGCGTGCCGCGGTCGTGTCGATCGCCACGGCGTTGCAGGAGTCGAAGCTGGAGAACCTCGGCCACCTCGGTGACCGTAACGACCATGACTCGCAGGGCCTGTTCCAGCAGCGCCCGTCCAGTGGCTGGGGCACGGTGGAGCAGATCACCGACCCGGAGTACTCCACGACGGCGTTCCTGAAGGGTCTGAAGCAGGTCGACGGCTGGCAGGACATGCCGCTGACCAAGTCCGCCCAGACCGTTCAGGTGTCGGCCTACCCGGACCACTACGCCCAGTGGGAACAGCAGGCCGCCGACCTCGTCGCCCAGCACTGGAACAGCTAAGACCAACAAGTAAGACCAAGCTGAAGGCCGGCACCCCGAACCAACGGGGTGCCGGCCTTCACTCGCTTGCGGGGTGCGGGGCGATCTGACCCTGGCGCTGCCGGGCGGCGCAGAGTTCGGCCAGCTTCGCGTACGCGGGCGCACCGATCAGCGCGGTCAGCTCGGGCCCGTACGAGACGTACATCGGCTCGGTGCCGACGTGCGCGTCGGTGGAGGACGTGCACCACCAGTCGAGGTCGTGCCCGCCGGCGCCCCAGCCGCGCCTGTCGAACTCGGCCAGCGTGGAGATCAGCACCTTCGTGTTGTCCGGCCGCTTGTGCCACTCCTGGTCGCGGCGTACCGGCAACTGCCAGCAGACGTCCGGCTTGTACTCCAGCGGGTGCACGCCGTCGCGCAGCGCCTGGGCGTGCAGCGCGCAGCCGCCCCCAGCGGGGAAGTCGGCGTCGTTGAGGAACACGCACGGGGCGTCGACGTCGCGGGTGGCGGTACGCCGGGCCGGCGTCTTGCCGTCGACGGTGTCGTTCTCGGTCCAGTTCTTGAAGCCGCGCCGGAAGTGCTGCCACGTCTCCGGCGTCAGCCGCTTCACCGCTGCCCGGACCCGCTTCTCGTCGTCGGAGTCGGTGAAGAACGCGCCGTGCGAGCAGCACCCGTCGGCGGCGCGTCCGGCGATGATGCCGTGGCAGCCCTGACCGAAGATGCACGTCCAGCGGGACAGCAACCAGGTCAGGTCGGCGCGGACGACGTGCTTCGCGTCGGCCGGGTCGACGAACTCGATCCACTCCCGTGGGAAGTCCAGCCCGACCTCGCGGCTGCGCGGGTCCTCGGGGTCGTCCACCAGCACGTGAAGCTCGATCTGCCCTGTCACTCGGACCAGCGTACGCGCGGTGACCCCGCCCGGCCGCCGAGCCGACGAAACGTGTTGGCCCTAGGGTCTTCCCCATGCGACTGGGTGTCCTCGACGTCGGTTCCAACACGGTGCACCTGCTGGTGGTCGACGCCCACCACGGCGCGCATCCCTGGCCGGCGCACTCGGAGAAGGTGGTGCTGCGGCTGGCCGAGCAGATCGGGCCGGACGGCGCGCTCACCGACGGCGGCGCGGACGGCCTGGTCAAGGCGGTCGGCATGGCCCGGGCGGCGGCTGACGGGCTGGGCGCCGAGGATCTGCTGGCGTTCGCGACGAGCGCGGTCCGCGACGCCACGAACGCCGCCGACGTGCTGGCGCGCGTCCGCGACGAGACGGGCGTACGCCTGGAGGTGCTCTCCGGCGCGGACGAGGCGCGGATGACGTTCCTGGCGGTGCGGCGGTGGTTCGGCTGGTCCGCAGGGCGGCTGCTGGCGATGGACATCGGCGGCGGCTCGCTGGAGCTGGCCGCCGGCATCGACGAGCACCCGGACGTGGCGATCTCGCTGCCGCTCGGCGCGGGGCGGCTCAGCCGGGAGCGGCTCGCCGTCGATCCGGCCGGCACGGCGCCGCCGTCGGCCGAGGCCGTGGAGGAACTGCGGGCGTACGTGAACGCGCAGCTCGACCCGGTGGTGGAGCAGTTGACAGCGGTGGGCTGGGAGCGTCCGGTGGCCACCTCGAAGACGTTCCGCACGCTGGCCCGGCTGGCCGGCGCCGCGCCTTCGGGTGCGGGTCTGTGGGCGCGCCGCAGCCTGACCCGTACCGGCCTGCGGCAGGTGCTGGGGTTCATCAGGCACATCCCGCCGGCCCAGTTGCCCGAGCTGGAGGGGGTGAGCGCGCAGCGGGCCCACCAGCTCCTCGCGGGCGCGGTGGTGGCGGAGGCGGTGATGCGGCGCCTCGACGTGGACTGCGTGGACATCTGCCCGTGGGCGCTGCGGGAGGGCGTCATCCTGCGCCGGCTGGATCAGCTCGCGCCGATGTGACAGTACGAGCGCTCTGGGTTGCTTTGCGCTTGCTCGTCCCGATGCTCGCTGGCGGTTGGAGCTACCCTCGGAGGTGTGACTTACCGCGTTCCGGTGCTCCTGTCCACGTCCTCGGTCTTTCCCGAACGGACCGCGGCGGCGTTCCAGCTCGCCGCCGAGCTCGGCTACGACGGCATCGAGGTGATGGTCTGGACCGACCCGGTCAGCCAGGACGCGGGCGCGCTGCGCGGCCTCGCCGAGCACTACGGCGTCCCGGTGCTGTCGGTCCACGCCCCGTGCCTGCTCGTCACCCAGCGGGTGTGGAGCCCCGACCCGTGGGAGCGGCTGCGCAAGGCCGCCGAGCTGGCCGAGACGCTGGAGGCGCCCACTGTCGTGGTGCATCCGCCGTTCACCTGGCAGCGTGACTACGCGCGTACCTTCGCCGACGGGCTTGACACGATCGCCGGGCAGTTCGGCGGCCTGCACTTCGGGGTGGAGAACATGTACCCGGTGCGGATGGCCGGGCGGCAGTTCGTCCCGTACGCGCCGGGCTGGGATCCGACCGAGATCGGGTACGCCTCGTACACGCTGGACCTGTCGCACTGCGCGGCCTCGCACACCGACGCGATGGCGATGGCCGACCGGATGGGTTCCGGGCTGGCGCACGTGCACCTGGGCGACGGCACCGGCGAGGGGCGCGACGAGCACCTGGTGCCCGGTCGCGGCGGTCAGCCCTGCGCGGAGATGCTCCGCTCGCTCGCCGGGCGGGGGTTCACCGGCTCGGTGGCGGTGGAGGTGACCACCCGGGGCGCGAAGAGCCGCGCGGTCCGCGAGGCGGACCTGCGGGAGTCGCTGGAGTTCGCCCGGGCCAACCTGACCGCGCCGTCGCCGGTCGACGTCTGACCGGCACGCGCCGCCCCGGCCGCCGTTCGAGCAAGGGCGGCCGGAGCGCTGCGGAGGTCAGCTCACCGGGGACAGCGGCTGCGCCGGGACGGCCTGCTCGCCGACCGCGGCCCGCTTGCGGGCCCGGTGCGCTGCCACGTGGGAGCGGGTGGCGCAGCGCTCGGAGCAGAACCGCCGGCAGCAGTTGGACGAGGTGTCCAGGTAGACGTTGCCGCAGCGGTCGTCGGCGCAGACCCCGAAGCGGGCGCTGCCGTACTCGCACAGCCACACCGACAGGCCCCAGACCGCGCCGGCCAGGTATTCGGAGGAGACCGACGCGCCCCGGCTGGTCACGTGCATGTGCCAGTCGGAGGAGTCGTGCCCGGAGATGCGCGGCTGCACCGGGAACGCCTCCAGCATCGCGTTCAGTTCGGAGACCGCGTCGGCGTCCCGGCCCGAGGTGCCGTACTCGAAGACGTCCCGGAGGCGTTTCTGCGCCCGCCGGAAGATCGCCAGGTCCCGTTCCGCGACCTCGTCGCGCATCCAGCCCTGCTCGTCCGAGAAGACGGCCCGCAGGCCGTCCAGGTCGTCCAGCCGGGCGTTGACGAGCTCGACCCCGGTCCGGGCGTACGCGTCGAAGTTCACGACACCAACGGTAGACGACTCAGAGCACACGCGGTGCGTCGATGTAGTGGGGCAGGAACCGCGCGTAACCGTCAGTGATGAGGCTCTCGCTCTCACGGACCCCGGCGCCTGCCGACTCGCCGTCCACGATCCAGCTGCCGAGCACCGTCCGGTTGCCCTCGAACTCGGGCAACGCGCGGAACTCCTGGAAGCAGAAGCCCTCGTCGCCATAGATCCCCGGGTTGGTGATCTCCGTGTCGCCGGTCACGATCCGTACCGAGCCGCCCTCGCGGCCGAGCAGCGGCTTGGCCACGTACTCGGTCATGCCGCGCGGCGAGTCCAGGTACGCGGGCAGCAGGTAGTCGTGCCCCGGGTACATCTCCCAGAGCACCGCCAGCAGCGCCTTGTTCGACAGCAGCAGCTTCCAGGCCGGCTCGATCCAGGTGGTGGGCGTGCCCGGGTCGAGCGCCGGCCGCCCGTACGGCTCGGCCAGCATCCACTCCCAGGGGTAGAGCTTGAAGCAGGTGGTGATCGGCCGATCGTCGGCGTCGACGAAACGCCGCCCGTCCCAGCCGACCCGCTGGATCGGCATGAGCGTCACGTCCAGCCCGGCCTGGCGGGCCGTCTCGGCCAGGTAGCCGGCGGTGATCTGGTCCTCGCCCGACTCCTCCTCGGAGGACCAGAGCACGTGTGCCCTCGGCTCGTGCAGGCCGGCGCCGATCTTGGCCCACGCGCCGACCAGCCGTTCGTGCAGGCTGTTCCACTGGTCCGCGTCCGGGCGGGTGTGCTCCAGCCAGTACCACTGCACGATGCTCGCCTCGACCAGCGCGGTCGGGGTGTCGGCGTTGTACTCCAGCATCTTCGGCGGTCCGCTGCCGTCGTACCAGAGGTCGAACCGGCCGTAGAGCGTCGGCGGGGACTCCCGCAGCGAGCGGGCGACCGCCTCGGCGGCCCACTCGGGGATGCCGAACTCGGCGTACCGGCGGCGGGCCACCACGTGCTCGGCGGCGGCCACCGACATCCGGTGCAGTTCCTCCGTGGCCTCCTCCAGCCGGAGCACCTCGTCGAGCGTGAACGAGTACGCCGCAGTCTCGTCCCAGTACGACATGATCTCGCCGTCGGGCAGCTCGGTGTCCACGTACACCAGGCCCTGGGCCCGGATGGTCTCGTCCCAGCCGGGGCGCGGCGTGCTCGCCTCGCGGCGCACGTCAGCCGCCGCAGGAGGCGAGGTGGGTGCCGAAGCCGCCGCGCTCGGGCAGCGCGGCGGTCGGGGCGGGTTCGCCGCGCGCGGCGGTGGCCGGCGCGGGCACGAGCAGGGCGACCGCGACGGTGTCGCCGCCTCCGCCGGCCGGTCCGAGCGCGCAGTCGTCATCGTCGTCGTCGTAACCGTTGTTGCAGCCGGAGAGCGCGAGGGCCAGCGCGGTCAGCGCGCCGAGCTGCACGGAGGCCGAGCGGAGCCGGCGCCGGGGGTGTCGTCGATCCACGTGAACGTTGTAGCCGATCCCCGCCAGCCGGGGGTGCCCGGGCCGGTCGGAGGGCGGGAGGGAACGGGCCTCGGACGCACCCGGCGAGGGCCCGGTGGTGAGCGTTACGCTCGGCTCATGCTCCGTTCCGTCATCCTCGCCGCCTCCCGGTCTACCCAGGTGGAGCGGCTCGTCGCGACGGCCCCGTTCACCCGGGACGTCGTCCGCCGGTTCGTCGCCGGCGCCGCCACCGACGACGCGCTGCGCGCAACCCGCGAGCTGGTCGCCGACGGCCAAGCGGTCACCCTCGACTACCTGGGCGAGGACACCACCACCCCGGAGCAGGCGAACGCCACCCGGGACGAGTACCTCACGCTGCTGAGCCGCCTCGCCGCCGCCGGGCTCACCCCGGCCGCCGAGGTCAGCGTGAAGCTGTCCGCGCTGGGCCAGATGTTCGACGAGCAGCTCGCGTACGACAACGCGCGGGCGATCTGCGCGGCGGCCGACGCGGCGGGCACCACTGTCACGCTGGACATGGAGGACCACACCACCACCGACTCGACGCTGGACATCCTGGCGAAGCTCCGCAAGGACCACCCGGGGACGGGTGCGGTGCTCCAGGCGTACCTGCGGCGGACCGAGTCGGACTGCCGGGAGCTGGCCTCGGCCGGGTCGCGGGTGCGGCTGTGCAAGGGCGCGTACAAGGAGCCGGAGTCGGTGGCGTACCAGTCCGCCCGCGAGGTGGACAAGTCGTACGTGCGCTGCATGAACGTGCTGATGTCCGGCGACGGCTACCCGATGCTCGCCACGCACGACCCGCGGCTGATCGCGATCGGCGAGGACCGGGCGCGCTGGTTCGACCGCGACCCGGGCCGGTTCGAGTTCCAGATGCTCTACGGCATCCGCCCGGAGGAGCAGCAGCGCCTGGTCGGCGAGGGCTACACGGTGCGGACGTACGTCCCCTACGGCGACCAGTGGTACGGCTACCTGATGCGCCGGCTCGCGGAGCGCCCGGCCAACCTGGCGTTCTTCGGCCGCGCGGTGCTGTCGAAGAAGTGAGTCAGTCGTTCGACCAGGCCCGGGTGCACAGCACGAGGCGGTAGCCGTCCGGGTCGGCGAACGTGACACCCCACCTGTCCCAGTACGGGCCGGCGGAGACCCTGGTCCCGCCGGCCCGTTCCAGTCTCGGGACCAGCTCGTCGTCGGCCGGGCCGTCGAGATAGAGCACGAACAGGTCCTCTCCGGTGGGACGCGGCTCGACCGCGAGCGTCGCGCCGCCGACCAGCTCCAGGTGCCAGCCGGCCCCGGGCAGCCCGAGCATCACCAGGTCGTGCTCGTCCGCGTGACCGCCCTCGCTCCGGTAGAGCACGTCCAGGCCCAGCCCTTGCGTCCAGAACCGTTCGGCGGCGGCGAGGTCGCGGCTCGGGCGGGCGAGGCGTACGTGGGTGTCGGCGGTGATCGGCATGCCCGGGATCGTGCGACCTCATCCCGGGTTGAGGTCAAGCTTGACGGTGGTTGGCTAATACCATTAGCTTTACGGCTATGACGGTTAGCCAAGTGGCGCGGGACGGCGGCACGATCGCGTACGAGGTGCACGGGTCGGGACCGCTCGTGGTCCTCTCGCACGGCATGGGGGAGAACCGGGCGGCCTTCCGCCACCTGACGCCCCGGCTGGTCGCGGCCGGTTACCGGGTCGCATCGGTCGACGTACGCGGGCACGGCGACTCCAGCCCGCGCTGGCCCACGTACGCCCCCGAGCACGTCGGCGGCG
Organism: Micromonospora sp. CNZ296; assembly: GCF_007827635.1. NCBI lineage: Bacteria > Bacillati > Actinomycetota > Actinomycetes > Micromonosporales > Micromonosporaceae > Micromonospora > Micromonospora sp. CNZ296. The sequence continues at coordinate 46,514 of NZ_VISW01000031.1, read as the reverse complement.
ACCTGCTCGCCGTGGTGCGGGCGCTCGGCGGGGAGCCCGCCACCCTGGTCGGCAGCTCGTCCAGCGCCGCCGCGGTCGTCTTCGCCGCCGCCGAGGCGCCGGAACTGGTCAGCGGCATCGTGCAGATCGGCGCGTTCGTCGGCACGCCGAAGCCGAACCCGCTGATGCGGGTCGCGCAGGCCGCAGTACTCCGTAGCCCTCGCCTGTTCGGGCTGTTCCACCGCACGCTGTTCCCGTGCGGGCGCCCGGCGGACGACGCCGCGTACCGCAGGGAGCTGGTCGCCAAGCTGCGCGGGCGGATGGCCGCGGTGCGCGGCGTGGTCGCACCGGCCGACCCGCACTGGACCGCGCGGGCGCCCGAGGTGCGCCGCCCGGTGCTGGTGCTGATGGGCACGAAGGACCCGGACTTCCCCGACCCGGGCGCCGAGGCGCGGGCCGCGCGCCGGCTGTTCGCCGTCGCCGAGGCCCGGATGATCGCCGACTCCGGGCACTACCCGCACGCCGACCAGCGCGACGTCACCGCCGCCGACCTGGTCGAGTTCCTGGCGGTGACCGCGCGTGCCTAGGGCCGGCCTGACCCCGTCGACCGTCGTGCGGGAGGCCGCCACGCTCGCCGACGAGGTCGGCTACGAGAAGCTGACGCTGGCCGCGCTCGCCGCCCGCCTCGGCGTCGCGCTGCCGAGCCTCTACAAGCACGTCCGGGGTGTGGACGCGCTGCACCAGAAGCTCGCCGTGCTCGCCACCGCCGAGATCGCCGACGTGCTCACGGCCGCCGCCGCGGGCCGGGCCGGTGGCGACGCGTTGCGCGCCGTCGCCGCCGCCTACCGGGCGTACGCGCGGCAGCACCCCGGCCGCTACCCGGCCGCCCAGCGGGCGCCCGACCCGGCCGACCCCGAACACCTCGCCGCCGGGCAGCGCGCGGTCGGCGCGGTCCGCGCCATCCTGCTCGGGTACGGCCTCGACGGCGACGCCGCCACCGACGCCATCCGGATGTTCCGGGCCGCCGTGCACGGCTTCGTCGCCCTGGAGGCGGCGGGCGGATTCGGGCTGCCCCGCGACACCGACCGTTCCTTCGACGAGATGATCGCCGGCCTGGACCGCGCCTACCTCTCCTGGGAGAACCGATGAAGGCCCTGCTGCTCGGCGTGATCTTCCTGCTGGAACTGGCCCTTCTGGGCTCGGCCGGATACTGGGGCTTCACGCTCGGCACCGGCTGGCCGGTACGCCTGCTGGCCGGGCTCGGCACGCCGCTGGTGATCGCCGTGGTGTGGGGTCTGTTCTGCTCGCCGCGTGCAGCCGTTACGCTGCCCGACCCGGCCAAGCTCGCCGTCCAGGCCGCCTGCTTCCTGACCGGCGGCGTCCTGCTGACCCTGGCCGGCCACACGGTGCCGGCGGTCGCCCTGGTGGCCCTCTGGGCAGCCGACAAGACGGCCTTGACGCTGACCGGCACCCCGATCTGAGAGATCTTGGTACGAAACGGCCCCCATCAGGGCGCTTTCGTACCAAGATCTCTCGGCGGGGCGGAACAGCGGCGGGACTCTTTCCCGGAACGCCCGATTGGTCGTACCCTTCGCCGGTGACCGACGGCGACGAGCAGCCTCCCGGCCGGACGACGGACGGCGACGAGCCTCGCCCCACCGCCGACGCCGCCGCCGACGCAGGCGCCGCCAACGTCAGCGCCGCCGCCAGCGCTGACGACACGCGCGCTGACGACGCCCGCGTCGAAAACGCCGCCACCTCCGCCGGCGTGGACGCCGCCGTCGACACCATCGCACCGGCACCGGCACCGGCACCGGATGCGGCGTCATTGCCGCACCCCGCCGCTGGTCCGGCGTCGTACCCCGTACCCCTGGCGCAGCCGGACCCGACGCGGACGGTGCGGCAACGACGGCGGTGGCCGCTCTGGACCGCGCTCGGGCTGGCGCTCGGCCTGGTGGCGGGCGCCGTGCCCGGCGTGCTCCTGCGGGAGTCGGCGCCTGATGCGGCCGGGCGGTCGGCCGCGAACGCCGACCCGGGCACGGCGGCGCAGCGGCGGCTCGGCGAGCGGATGCTCGCGCTGCTGGACCGGCAGGCCGCCGCCCTCGTCGGCGCGGACCGGGCCGGCTTCCTCGCGGTCGCCGAGCCGGCGGCCCGGCCGGCGCTGAGCCGCCGGTACGCGGCGCTGCGGGCGCTGCGGGTCACCGCCTGGCGGCCGGCTGCGGACGGTGTGCCGGAGGCTGTCGAGGGGCGGCCGGGGGAGTGGCGGCAGACGGTGACAGTGGGCTACTGCTTCGTGGTGCCGGAATGTGAGCCGAGCACTGTGGAGCTGGGTGCGCGCTGGCGGCTGGCCGGGGAGGAACCCCGGCTGACCGCGCTGGAACCGTCCGAGGCGGACCTGGCCGGTGTACGGCCGTGGCAGATGAACGACCTGGCCGTGACGGTCGGCAAGCGGGTCGTGGTGGCCACCACGCCGGCCCAGCGGCGCAAGTTGCCCGGCCTGCTCGCCCAGGCCGAGACCGCCGCCCGGGCCGCGGACCGGTACGCGATCGGCGGCCGGCCGCCGGACCGGTACCTCGTCTACTACGCCGGGAAGGGCGAGTGGCAGCGCTGGTACGGAGGCGGGCGGCCGAAGTGGACAGCCGGTTACGCGGTGGGCGTCGGCGGTGGACGCCACGACGTGGTGCTCAACGCCCAGATCGTCACCCCGGCCGGCCTCGACGACCTGCTCCGGCACGAGCTGACCCACGCCGCCTCGCTGCCCGACCGGGGCTACGCCGACCGCGCGGACTGGTGGCTGGTGGAGGGGCTGGCCGAGTACGCCGGTGCCGACGGCCAGCCCGTACACCGCTACGACGGCCTGACCGAGGTGCGGGACCTGCTGCGCGGCGGCTGGTCCGGGCGGCTGGAGGCGGTGGCGCCCGCCGACGACGCGAGCGACGACCGGGTCGGCGGCGCGTACGGCGTCGGCTACCTGGCCGTACGCCATCTGGTCGACAGGTACGGCGAGCAGCGGATGCTGGACTTCTACCGGGCCGTGGTGCACCAGGGACGGACCCCGGAGCAGGCCGCCGACGAGGTGTTCGGCGACCCGTGGTCGATGCTGCACGACGACTGCGTGGCCTACGTGCGGGCCGTCATCGGCTGAACGTCGACGCCTGTCGACGGGTCGTAGCATGGGCCGGGTGGCCCGCACTCCCTCGCCGCGGCTGCCCGCGGCCCGCCGCCCCCGTCTCGTCACAGCGGTGCTCGCCGTCGTCGCGCTGACCGGCACGACCGCCGCGTCCTGCGGCGACGACGCCCCGGCGGTCACAGTCGCCGAGGTGGGCCGCGCGCCGGTCAGCGAGGTGATCGACGCCCCGGCCACAGTCACCGCGCGAGCCGCCGCCACCCTCACCGCACCCGCCGACGGCACGCTCGCACGTCTGCGGGTGCAGCCGGGGCAGCGGGTGACCCGGGGGCAGGTGCTCGCGGTGATCGACTCGCCGTCGGCCCGGGACCGCCTGGCGAAGGCGCGGGACGCGCTGCGTGCGGCGAAGCGGGCCGGGCGGGGCACCGGCACCGGCGGCCTGGGTGGCAGCCGGCGCGGCACCGACCGGGCTGCCGACGAGGCGTTCGCCGCCGCCCGCGCCGCCGCCGGCAAGGTCGGCGATCCGCAGGTACGCGCCGCGCTCCTGCTCCAGGTCCAGTCGGCGCAGCGGCAGTACGAGTCGGCCGCCCGCGCCGCCGACCGGGCCGTGGCCCAGGTGCAGCGCGGGGTCGCCGGCCTGAACAGCGCCGTCGGCGCGCTGTCGTCCGCGCAACGACTCCAGGCCCAGCAGGCGTACGACCTGGCGAAGGCGACAGTGGACGCGTTGACGTTGCGCGCGCCGATCGCCGGTGTGGTGCAGCCGGGCGGCACCCGGTCGGCGGGGCCGGCCGACCTGGCCGGGCTGCTCGGCGCGGCGGGTGGCGCGGCGGTGCCCGGTCTCGACCCGTCGGCGCTGGGCGGTGGCGGGCAGGGCGGCCCGCCGCCGGGGGTGGACGACGCGATCCCGGCCGGTGGCCGGGTCACCGCCGGCACGCCGGTGCTCACCGTGGTGGACCTCGGCCGGCTCGGCCTGCTCGCCGAGGTGGACGAGACCGACGTGCTGCTGGTCCGGGCCGGGGTGCCCGCCTCGGTCGAGCTGGACGCGGTGACCGGCGCGACGTACGAGGCGACTGTGCGGTCGGTGGACGTGCTGCCGACCAGCTCGGCGCGGGGCGGCGTCACCTACCGGGTCCGCCTCGACCTGGGCGCCGGCCGCCTCGGTGAGGCCGAGGCCGCTCCGGCCCCACGGCCGGGTATGAACGCGGTGGTGCGGCTGCGGGTGCGGGAGGCCGCCGACGCGGTGGCGGTGCCGGCGTCGGCGGTGTTCTCCACCGACGGGCGGGACGCGGTCTGGGTGCTGCGGGACGGCCGGGCCGACCGGGTGCCGGTGACGGTGGGCGTGCAGGGGCAGGACCTGGTGCAGATCGTCGACGGCGTACGGGCCGGTGACCGGGTGGTGGTGCGCGGCGCCGACCAGGTGCGCGACGGCCAGGAACTCCGGTGACCGTACCGGCGGTCGAGGCGGTCGACGTCTGGCGCACGTACGAGCTGGACGGTGTCTCGGTGTCCGCGCTGCGCGGGGTGTCGCTCACCATCGACCAGGGCGAGTACGTGGCGGTGATCGGGCCGTCCGGCTCGGGCAAGTCGACGCTCATGCACCTGCTCGGCGGGCTGGACCGGCCCAGCGGCGGCCGGCTGGTGATCGGCGGGCGGGACGTGACCACGCTCACCGCGCCGGAGCTGGCGACGCTGCGCAACGAGACCATCGGCTTCGTGTTCCAGGCGTTCCATCTGCTGGCCCGTACGTCGGCAGTGGACAACGTGGCGTTGCCGCTCGTCTACCGGGGTGTCGGGGCGCGGCAGCGGCGGGAGCGGGCGGCGGCGATGCTGGGCCGGGTGGGGCTCGGTCACCGGCTGCACCACCGGCCCAACCAGCTCTCCGGCGGTGAGCAGCAGCGGGTGGCGATCGCCCGGGCGCTGGTCACCGAACCGGCGGTGCTGCTCGCCGACGAGCCGACCGGCAACCTGGACAGCGCCACCGGCGAGGCGGTGCTGGAGCTGCTGGAACAGTTGAACGCCGAGTCCGGGGTGGCGCTGGTGATGGTGACCCACGACCAGGAGGTGGCCGCCCGGGCACACCGGCGCATCGCGGTACGGGACGGGCTCATCCGGTCCGACAGCCTTCATGATCGACCGGCGTCGGACGGCTCCGGCGTACCTGCGACACTGGACCCCGCTCCCAGCGCGGAGCCCCGGTCCGCGTCCGGAAGCGGCCCGGGGCACCCGCCCGGTGGCCCCGGTGGCGCCACCGGGGCCACCGGGCGCCTTCCGCGCGCCGCAGGCGGCCGTCAGCAGGGCGACGCCGGATGAGGCTGGCCGAGGCGTGGCGGGTGGCGTCGGACGCGCTGCGGGCCAACCGGATGCGCAGCCTGCTGACCATGCTCGGGGTGATCATCGGGGTGGCCTCGGTAGTGATCCTGGTGGCCATCGGCACCGGCACGAAGCAGCAGGTCGAGCAGCAGGTCGAAGGGCTCGGCTCGAACCTGCTGCTGGTGGTGCCGGGCCGGATCGAGGTGGGCAACGCGCCTGTGGTCTCGCCGCTGGACCTCAGCGACGCCGACGCGGTCTCCCGGGTGGTCGGCGACCCCGGCCGGGTCGCCGTCACGGTGGCCTCCGGCGCTACCGCACGGGCCGGCAACCGGTCCGACTTCACCACTGTGCAGGGCGTCCTGGAGACCACCCCGTCGGTGTTCACCAGGTCGCTGTCGCGGGGCCGCTACCTCACCGGGGCGGACGTGGACACCAGCCGCCGGGTGGCGGTGCTCGGCGACTCGGTGGCCCGCGCGCTCTTCCCCGATCGGGATCCGCTCGGTCAGCAGGTCACGCTGGCCGGGGTGCGGTTCCGGGTGATCGGCGTCTTCGCCCCGCTCGGGCAGAGCCTCGGCGTGGACCGGGACGACGAGGTGCACGTACCGGTGACGGCGGCGCAACGGCTGTGGGGCACCCAGCGCATCGACGGCATCGCGGTGAAGGCGCCGGACCGGGAGCGGATCGACGAGCTCGGCGACCGGATCGTCGCGGAACTGTCCCGCCGGCACCCGGACACCGAGTTCAGCGCCGTCACCCAGCGGCAGATCCTCGGCGTGCTCGGCGACATCCTGGGTGTCCTGACCGGCGTGCTGGCCGCCATCGCGGGCATCTCGCTGCTCGTCGGCGGCGTCGGTGTCTCCAACATCATGCTGGTCTCGGTACGCGAGCGGACCCGCGAGATCGGCCTGCGCAAGGCGGTCGGCGCCCGCCCCCGGGACATCGGCGTGCAGTTCCTGCTGGAGGCGGTGCTGCTGACATCGGTCGGCGGCCTGACCGGGATGGCGCTGGGCGTGGGCACCGCGCTGCTCGTGGACGCGTTCTCGCCGATTCCGGCGGCGATCACCTGGTGGTCGCTGGCGCTGGCGTTCGGCGTCTCCGCGGCGGTCGGCATCGTCTTCGGCGTGGTGCCGGCGCAGCGGGCCGGACGGCTCGACCCGGTGGTGGCGCTGCGCGCCGAGTAGACGGCGGTCGCCCGGATCGGACGAGACACCCGTCCGGGCGAAAAAGCCCTGGTGGACATCGGGTGAACGGCTGTCTCGCCATGATCAAAGGGTGGAAGGGATCGCGCAGGTCACAGCCGTCCCGCTACCGTACTGGTTACACGCGCGTCGCTCGTCGAGGCGGGAACACCTGCCCGGTGACACGCGCCGGGCACGGGAATGGGTCGGTGAGCCATGGCCGGGTCGCAGTCCGACGCACGGCTGTCGGATGTCAGGTTCCTGACCGTCGCCGAGGTGGCGACGGTCATGCGGGTCTCCAAGATGACCGTCTACCGCCTCGTGCACAGCGGTGAGCTGACCGCGGTACGGGTCGGCAGGTCGTTCCGGGTGCCCGAGCACGCCGTGCACGAATACCTCCGGGGCGCCTTCCAGGAGTCCGCCTGAGCCCTCGGCGCACCGTCCGCCGAGTGCGACGAAAAGGGGCATCGACGGGGGCGCGTTGGTCCTGCTGACGCACTCCGGTTAGGCTGGGCCACGACCGTGACCGCTCTCTGGTGTGCCCTGCCCACCACGCTGGTCCGGTCCGTTGTCCGCAAGCGGTCACGGCGCCACCCGTGGTGGTGCCGTCCGGTCCGCCCCGCACGTTGCATCGAAAGGCTGTCGTATGGGCTCGGTGGTCAAGAAGCGCCGCAAGCGCATGGCTAAGAAGAAGCACCGCAAGCTGCTGCGCAAGACCCGCGTCCAGCGTCGCCGTCTCGGCAAGTGACCGGGGCCGGGCAGCAGCCCGGCACCGGCACCACTTGCCAACTGTCGACCCTCGGAGGCTCAGGTGATCAGGCCGCGGACGTCCCGGCTCGATCCCGCCTGCCGCGCTAGGCGCATGACATGACCCCCGGTGACACCTCCGGTGCCCCGGGGGTCGTCGTCGTCACCGGGGTCGGGCGCTGGCTCGGCGCCCACGTGGCCGCCCGGCTCGCCGCCGACGAGCGGATCGAACGCGTCATCGGGGTCGACCCGGCACCACCCAACCCCGAGCTGACCGACCTGCTCTCCGACGTCGAACGCATCCGTCTGGACCTCGACTCGCTCGGCGGCCTCCTGCACGACCTCGACGTCGACACGGTGGTGCACCTGGCGCTCGTCACCGCCCCCGACCCGCAGCAGGGCGGCCGGGCGGGGATGAAGGAACAGAACGTCATCGGCACCATGCAGCTGCTCGCCGCCGCGCAGCGCGCGCCCCGGCTGCGCAAGCTCGTGGTCCGCTCGTCCACCGCCGCGTACGGGGTGTCGTTCCGCGATCCGGCCGTCTTCACCGAGGAGACCGAGCCGCGCGAGGTGCCGCGTGGCGGTTTCGGCCGCGACATCCTCGACATCGAGGGGTACGTCCGCGGGTTCCGCCGCCGTAGGCCCGACGTCACCGCGACGGTGCTGCGCTTCGCGCCGTTCATCGGGTACGCCGCCGACACCACGCTCACCCGCTACTTCTCCCAGCCGGTGGTGCCCACCGTCTTCGGCCGCGATCCGCGCCTGCAGTTCGTGCACTTCGACGACGCGCTGGAGGTGCTGCACCGGTCCGTCGCCGAGGATCACCCGGGCACGTACAACGTCGCCGGGCCGGGGGTGCTGTCGCTGTCGCAGGCGATCCGCCGGGCCGGCCGGGTGGCGGTGCCGGTGCTGGAACCGGGCCTGGCCGGGGTCGCCGCGGTCGCCCGCAGCCTGGGCTTCGGCCGGTACGGCTTGGACCAGGTGGACCTCTTCGTGCACGGTCGGGTGGTGGACACCAGCCGACTGGAGCGGGAGTACGGCTTCACGCCCCGCTCGACCGCCGCCGCGTTCGAGGACTTCATCCGCGCCCACCACGGCGGCGTCGTGGTCACCCGGGACCAGCTCGCCGCCGCCGAGCAGTTGGTGCTGGAGAGCATCCGGCAGGTCCGCTCGACCGTACGGGAGCGTTCGTGAGCAGCCCCGACGAGCGGCGTGACGCGCGTTACGACGTACCGCTGGGTGTGCCGGATCCGGGCGCGGAGCCCGCGCGGCGCAACGGGCACCGCCGGCTGACCGCGCCGTCCGCCCGCCCGGCGGCGCCGCCGGACGAGCCGGACACCTCCGCCGACGAGCCGGGCGCCTCCGCCGACGCGGGCGTTCCGGCCACGCGGCACCAGCCGGCGAAGAAGACAGTGGCCAAGAAGACGGTCGCGAAGAAGGCCGTGGCGAAGAAGGCCGTGGCCAAGAAGGCTGTCGTGCAGCAGGCCCCCGCGGACGAGGCACCGACCGGGAACGCGCCGTCGGGTCCGGCCGTGGCCGACCGTCCGGGGGACCACTGGGACCGCAAGGTGGCCCAGGGGCTGGCGTTCCTGCGGCGGCGGCTCGCCGGTGACTACGAGGTCGACGAGTTCGGCTTCGACCCCGACCTGACCGACGCGGTGGTCCACCCGCTGGTCCGGCTGCTCTACCGGGACTGGTTCCGCACCGAGGTCAGCGGCATCGAGCACGTACCAGACGAGGGCGCCGGTCTCGTCGTCGGCAACCACTCCGGCACCGTGGCGCTCGACGCGCTGATCCTCTCCACCGCGCTGCACGACCGGCACCCGGCGCACCGCTACCTGCGGCTGCTCGGCGCCGACCTGGTCTTCCGGATGCCCGTCGTCTCCGAGATAGCCCGCAAGACCGGCGGCACCGTCGCGTGCAACCCGGACGCGGAGCGGCTGCTCGGCAACGGGGAACTGGTGGGCGTGTTCCCGGAGGGCTTCAAGGGCGTCGGCAAGCTCTACGCCGACCGCTACAAGCTCCAGCGCTTCGGCCGGGGCGGGTTCGTCTCCGCCGCGCTGCGCACCGGTACGCCGATCGTGCCGGTGGCGATCGTCGGCGGCGAGGAGATCTATCCGATGCTCGCCGACATCAAGCCGCTGGCCCGGCTGCTCAAACTGCCGTACTTCCCGGTCACGCCGACGTTCCCCTGGCTGGGGCCGCTGGGCATGGTGCCGCTGCCGAGCAAGTGGCTGATCGAGTTCTGCCCGCCGATCCCGACCGCGCACCTGCGCGACGCGGCGGACGACCCGCTCGTGGTGTTCAACCTCGCCGACCAGGTGCGGGAGACGATCCAGCAGACGCTGCACAAGCTGCTCGAACGCCGGCCGGACCCGTTCGGCCCCTGAGCCGGGCCGCGCCGGTCAGGCGTCGCGGTGGCGGCGCCGGTGCAGCGCCAGACCGGCCGTGACCGCGCCGGCGAGCAGCCCGGCCGCCGCGGTGGAGGGCACGGCGATGCGTACGGCCCGGCGCCCGGTGCGGAAGTCGCGCACGTCCCAGCCCCGCTCGCGGGCCTGCCGCAGCAGCGCCGGGTCGGGATTGACCGCCACCGCGCGGCCGACCGCGCGGAGCATCGGCAGGTCGTTCGCCGAGTCGCTGTAGGCCGCGCACCGGGCCAGGTCCAGCCCTTCCACGGCGGCGAGCTGGGTGACCGCCTCGGCCTTCGCCGGCCCGTGCATCAGGTCACCGACCAGCCGCCCGGTGTACGCGCCGTCGACCACCTCGGCCACAGTGCCGATCGCGCCGGTCAGGCCGAGCCGGGTCGCGATCACCCGGCCGATCTCCACCGGGGCGGCGCTGACCAGCCAGACCCGCTCGCCCGCGTCGAGGTGGCGCTGCGCCAGGCGACGGGTGCCGGCCCAGATGCGCGGCGCCATCAGCTCGTCGAAGATCTCGTCGGTGAGGCGTTCCATGTCGTCGACCCGCCAGCCCTGGACGAAGGCGAGCGCGGCCTCCTTGGCCTGCGACATGTCGCCCGCGTGCTCGGTGGCGAGCAGCCGGAACCGTGCCTGCTGCCAGGCGAACCGGGCCAGGTCCCCGGTGGTGAAGTACTTCCGGGCGGCCAGCCCGCGGGCGAACCAGTAGATCGACGCGCCCTGCATCATCGTGTTGTCCACGTCGAAGAACGCGGCCGCGGTGGGGTCGGGCGTGACTGTGGTCGCCGGTGCCGACGGGGTCTCCGACCAGCCCGCGGTGTGCCCGTGCGCGTCGGTGCTGACGGTCACCTTCCGGCTCCCGGCCACGGCGACCTCCCTGCCTCGACGACGGCGTACGCCCTCCTCGTCGAGCGTATCCGGCACGATGTGACGGCCGGGTGTCCGCCGGGAGAAGTGTGGCGCGGTAGGCGTCCGCCGCTCAGCGGTCGGCCGGGCAGGTGGCCGGAGCGGGCCCGAGCATGTCGCTGGCCTGCGGCGCGGGCAGCCCGCAGGCGATCGCCTCGCGGAGCGCGTCGGCGCGCTTGCCCGCCGCGTCGAGCAGGGACAGCGAGCGGCGGGTGCGGTCCCGGTCGGCGTGGTCGGGCCGGTCGAGCAGGCCGCTGACCACCCGGCGCTGGCCGGCGAGGAAGGTGTCCACCGCGTCCAGCGCCGTCGGGTCCGAGCGCTGCGCGGCGACAGTGGTCAGCAGGCGTACGCCCTGGCGGGTGTCCGCGTCCATGTCGTCCAGGACGGCGCTGAAACCGATGCGGTCGTCGCGCACCGAGGCGGCCTCGTCGAGCCGGGTGCGGGCGAAGTCGAGGAAGAGCTGGCCTCGGCTGATGTCCGAGCTGGCGAGCGCGAGCTGGGCGCGCTCGGTGGAGCGCTTCATGCCGTACAGGGCGTCGCCGGGCAGCGCGTTCTCGCTGGCGGCGGAGATACCGGAGAGGGCGACCGCCCCGGCGGCCACGCCGACCAGGATCGCGCCCCGGGCCCGCGCCCGGCGGCCGGTGATGGCGGGGAGCAGCGCACCGCGTACGCCGGAGGTGGCGGTCCTGGCCGGAGCGCCGACGCCCTCGCGTTCGGCGGTGGCCACGAGCATCGCCCGCAGGCCGGTACGGAACTCGGCGTCCACCTCGACGTCGGGCCGCTCGGCGGTGAGCCGGCGGCTCACCTCGACGAGTGCGGTGAGTTCACCGTCCGCCTTGGACCGGACGTGGTGCCGGCGTCCGCCGTTGGCCTCGTCGAGGAGTTGCGCGAAGCGCTCGGCTCGCCGACGGGAGAAGAGGTCGCTGTCCACCGCGGCACCCCCTCTCGCTGGTCACGGCCGGGCGGCCGTCGTCGTCACCAGCGACCGGTGGCAGCGTGTGGCCCAGGGCCGACCGGAACGGCCGACCTGACCCGCCGGACCGGGTGGCCCGGGGGACGCCGGGACAACCACTGGTCGCACCCGGAGAAACGGACCGCGCCGGTCGCCGGTTACGGCTGGGGCGGCGGCGAAATCACCGGGAGTGAGGGGCGGGTGGGGGGTACGTCGGGCATGCGACACCGCCCGGCGTCGTGCGCCGGCCGGGTCGGGACCGTCAGGAGTGGAAGCCGTCGGGCAGCAGCCGGGCCAGCGCCCGGACCGCCCGGTACTGCAGGGCCTTGATGGCGCCCTCGTTCTTGCCCATGGAGCGGGCCGTCTCGGCCACCGAGAAGCCCTGGAGGAATCGCAGCACGATGCACTCCTGCTGCTCCGGGTTGAGCTGCTTGACGGCGGTGAGCAGGGCGACGTTCGTGATGTGCTCCACCACCGCCGCCTCGGGGCTGCCCTCGGGTCCGCGGTCCTCCCGGTCGGCGTCCAGGACGTCACCGGTGGTGACCTCCAGCCGGTAGCGCCCGGACTTGAAGTGGTCGGCGACCAGGTTGCGGGCGATGGTGACCAGCCAGGCGCCGAGGTCGCGCCCCTGCCAGGTGAAGCTGCCGATCCGCTTGAGCGCCCGCAGGAACGTGTCGGAGGTGAGGTCCTCGGCGAGCTGGCGGTTGCCGACGCGGAAGTAGACGAACCGGAAGACGGTGTCGACGTACCTGTCGTAGATCAGCCCGAACGCCTCGGACTCGCCCGCCTGTGCGCGCTCGACCAGCGTCCACACCTCGGTGGCCGGGTCGGACGGGTCGGGGCGGCTGGGGAAGCCGGTGGCGGGCGCGGCGGCCGGCACGGCGGGCAGGACGGCGGTGTCGCCGGTGGTCACCGCCGGCAGGACCGCGGTCTCGGCGGCGGACGGCTCGGCCCCGGTCGCCGCGTCGCCGCGTCGCGCCTGGGCCGGCATGGTCGGGCGGGTCGGACTGCCCAGGCGGCCGGTCGCGGGCTTCGCGTTGCCGCCCGGGGTCGCGGGGCGGGGCGGCGCCTCGTTCGTGTGGTGCGCGCGGCTGCGGACGCGCCGCCCGTCGCCGCGTACCGCGAGCTGGCCGTCGGTGCCCCGGGGGCCGGGGTCCGCGCGCTCGTTGAGCGGGTTGCGCTGGGCCGGCCCGGTGACACCGGCCGGTCGTTCGGCGTAACCGAAGGTGGTCACCGCGCCTCCCCAGGCTGAGCGGACAGTGACCGCGCCGGAGGACCGGGTAACACCCGGTCGGGCACGGCCGGGTCGGGACGTGCCGACGGGCGGCAGATCCCCTTGAGGTGCTGGTCCAATGCGCTCACGGGCACGGGGGCCTCCTCGGGCTGAGGGGTGTCGACTCACGGCAAATGGGGTGAGCCGACCCGAGTGATGATAGGGCCAACGTCACCCACGCGTGGCAAGTCCGTTACACAGAGCGGAAGTATTTCCCGCCAGGTCGCACACATGGCGGACCCGTTGTCCGTCGTGTGTGGTTGACTTTCGCGCCGGAACCTGGTCCGCAGTGGAAAGTCCTGGTCGGAGCCGATTTTCTTTCCGCTCGGCGTGTCGCGGGAGCGGTGCGGCCGGGTCACGTCCGGCTTCCCGCCCGGGCACCGGTGGAGATCCTCATCCCGTGGCTAGGAATCCCACCGTACGGCAATTGCAGTCCCGTGCGGCGGACCCGGCGCCGTGTTCGGGCATGGCCTGTCGGACACCGCTGTGCCAGACTCAGCCACCGTGCAGGACGCCGCCGAAAGCTCCGCGCCGAACCTCGCCGACCGGCTCCGCCACGCCGCCGCGCAACGGGGCGACCGGGCCGCGCTGCACTGGCGCGACCGGACGCTGCTCTGGTCCGAGCTGGACGACGCGGTCACCGCCACCGCCCGCGCACTGCTCGCCGACGCGCCACCGGCCGACGGAACCGGCCACCCGCCCCGGGTGGCGATCGCGTTCGGCAACACCCCCGACTTCGTGGTCACCTACCTCGCCGCGCTCCGGGCCGGGCTGGTGGCCGTACCGGTCAACCCGACGCTGACCGCCCGCGAGCTGCGGCACGTCCTCGCCGACTCCGGCGCGACCGTGCTCGTCGGCGCGCCCGAGGTGACCGCTCGGGTGGACCCCGCCGAGCTGCCCGCGCTGCGTGCCGTGCACACCGCGCCGCCGGTGTCCGGCGACGCCGCGCCGGCCCGGTTCCCGGCCCGCTCCGGCGACGACCTCGCAGTCCTGCTCTACACCTCCGGCACCGAGGGCCGGCCCAAGGGCGCGATGCTGTCACACCGGGCGCTCGCCGCCAACCACGACCAGGTCGACCGCATCGAACCGCCTGTGGTCGGCCCCGACGACGTCGTGCTGCTCGCCCTTCCGCTGTTCCACGCGTACGGGCTGAACTCCGCACTCGGCGCCGTCGTGCGGCACGGCGCGACCGGGGTGCTCGTCGACGAGCCCGGCCCGGCCGGCGCGCTGGACGACATCGCCCGGCACCGGGTCACAGTGCTCGTCGGCGTACCGCCGATGTTCCTGACCTGGGCCGAGGCGGAGCGTGACCCGGCCGCGGCGCTCGCCTCGGTACGCGTCGCGGTGTGCGGCGCGGCGCCGCTGCCGCTCGCAGCCGGCGCGCGCTTCACCGAGCTGACCGGGCATCCGGTGCACGTCGGCTACGGGCTCACCGAGACCGCGCCGGTGCTCACCTCGACGCTCGTCGGCGGCGAGCCGAAACCCGGGTCGATCGGCCGCCCGCTGCCCGGCGTCGGGCTGCGCCTCGTCGGGTCCGACGGCACCGAGCTGTGGCGCGACGGGGTGCCCGCCGACGCCCCCGACGAGGACGAGATGGACCTCTCCGACGAGCCGTCCGGCACCGACCCCGGGCAGATCGTGGTACGCGGCCCGAACCTGTTCGCCGGATACTGGCCGGACGGGCGGGGTGGGCCGGACCCGGACGGCTGGTGGCCCACCGGCGACGTGGCGTACGCCGACGGCGACGGCGACCTGTTCCTGGTCGACCGGCTCGGCGAGCTGATCCTCGTCAACGGCTTCAACGTCTACCCGCACGAGGTGGAGCTGGTGCTCCAGGCGCACCCCGGGGTGGCCGAGTCGGCCGTCCTGGGCGTGCCGCACCCGCGGACCGGCGAGACTGTGCGGGCGTACGTGGTCCGGGCGGCCGGCCCGCCGGTGACGGCGGAGGACCTGCTCGCCCACTGCGCGCGTAACCTGGCCCGGTTCAAGTGCCCGACCGCCGTCGAGTTCGTCGACAGCCTGCCGTACTCGGCGATCGGGAAGGTACGCAAGACCGAGCTGCGCCCGGCGCCCGCGGTGCCGTCCCCGGCGACGCCGACCGAGATCCGCACGGAGGTATCCGATGTCCAGTGACCCGAGGCTCATCCTGATCACCCGGTCCGGCTGTCACCTGTGCGACGACGCCAAGGCCGCGCTCGACCGGGTGGTGGCGGTCACCGGCGACCGGTGGGTGGAGCGGGACGTCACAGGCGACCTGGAGATGGAGCGCGACTACGGCGACCGGCTGCCTGTGGTGCTGCTCGACGGCAAGGAGCACGGCTACTGGCGGGTCGAGGAGGACCGGCTGCTGCGCGATCTGACCACGCCGCAGCTCTAGCACTATGGTGCTCGGGTGACGGGTATGCGACGCCACCTCGTGTGGGACTGGAACGGAACGCTCCTCGACGACCTCGACCTGGTGGTCCAGGCCACTAACGTCGCCTTCGCCAGCGCCGGCGGGCCGGCGGTCACCGCGGCCGAGCACCGGGTCCGGTTCCGGCGGCCGATCGCCGACTACTACGCCGAGATGCTCGGCCGGGCCGTGGACGCCGAGGCGTTCGGGACGCTCGACCGGGTCTTCCACGACGCCTACCGGGCCGGGCTGACCACCTGCGCCCTGGCCGCCGACGCCACCACCGCGATCGAGTCCTGGGAGGGCAGCCAGTCGCTGTTGTCCATGTGGTTCCACGACGAGCTGGTGCCGACCGTGCACACGTACGGCCTGACCCCGCACTTCCGCCGGGTGGACGGGCTGCGCGCCACGGTCGGCGGCGGGCACAAGGCCGAGTGGCTGGAGAAGCACCTGGCCGAGCTGGGGCTGGGCGGGCACGAGGTGGTGCTGATCGGCGACTCGCTCGACGACGCCGACGCGGCCGCCTCGGTCGGCGCCCGCTGCGTCCTCTACACCGGCGGCCTGTCCGACCCGGACCGGCTGCGCGGCAGCGGCCACCCGGCCGCCGACACGCTCACCGAGGCGGTGACAGTGGCCCGCACGCTCGCCTGACCGGCCCGGTCAGGCGCGCAGGTGGGCCAGGACAGCCAGGACGCGGCGATGGTGGGTGGTCGCATCAGGGGGCAGGTCGAGCTTGGTGAAGATGTTGCGGACGTGCTTCTCCACCGCGCCGTCGCTGACCACGAGCGTCCGGGCGATGGCGGTGTTCGAGCGGCCCTCGGCCATCAGCGCCAGCACCTCGCGCTCGCGCGGGGTCAGCGACGCCAGCGGGTCGTCGCGCCGCCGCCGGACCAGCAACTGGCTGATCACCTCCGGGTCGAGCACGGTGCCGCCGGCCGCCACCCGGGCCAGGCCGTCGAGGAACTCGTCGATCGCGGCGACCCGGTCCTTGAGCAGGTAGCCGATCCCACCGCCGCCCCCGCCCGCGGTGTCCAGCAGGTCGTCGGCGTACGACACCTCGACGTACTGGGACAGCACCAGGATCGGCGTACCGGGCACCCGGCGGCGGGCCTCCACCGCGGCGCGCAGTCCCTCGTCGGTGTGTGACGGCGGCATCCGCACGTCCACCACCGACACGTCGGGCCGGTGCGCCACCACCGCCTCGACCAGCGCGTCACCGTCACCGACGGCCGCCACCACCTCGTGCCCGTACTCGGTCAGCAGCCGGACCAGCCCCTCCCGGAGCAGTACGGCGTCGTCCGCGATCACCACCCGCATGGGTCCGGTGTCTATCACGCCCGGACCCGGTTGCCGCCCGGCGGCCCGGATGCCGGGCGCGCCGCGCCACCGCGCGACGGCCCGGAGCCCGGGCGAACCAGGTCACCTCGGCAGTTCGGCGTGGATCCGGGTCGGGCCGCCGGCCGGGCTGGCCACCTCCAGGGTGCCGCCCGCCGCCCGGACCCGGTCGGCGATGCCGCTGAGCCCGTGCCCCTTGGCCAGGTGCGCGCCGCCGGCGCCGTCGTCGGTGACGGTGATCTCCAGCCGGCCCACCTTCCGGGTGACCTCCACCCGGCAGATGTTCGCCCGGCTGTGCTTCGAGACGTTCGTCAGGGCCTCGGCCACCACGAAGTACGCGGTGCTCTCCAGCCCCGGGTCGAGCCGTCCGGCGGCGGTGCCCAGGTCGTCGTCCACGGTCAGCTCGGTGGGTACCAGGGCGCGGGCGGCGAGCGCGGCGAGCGCGCTGGGCAGGCCCCGGTCGACCAGGATCGGCGGCGCGATGCCCCGGGACAGGGCACGCAGCTCGTCCAGCGTCTCCCGGGTCTGCGCGACCGCCTCGTCGAGCGTCTGCCGGGCCGCCTCCGGGTCGGCGGCGAGCTGGTGGCGGGCCCGGCCGAGGTCCATGGCGAGCCGGACCAGCCGCTGCTGCGGGCCGTCGTGGATGTCGCGCTCCAGCCGGCGCAGCGCGACCGCCTCGGCCGAGGCGGCGGCCCGCTTCTGCTCCTCCAGCGTGACGATCCGCTGCCGCATCTCGGCCACGCCGGTGAGCAGCGAGTACGCCAGCCCGGCCTGGAGCCGGGCGCACCCGCGTGCCACCAGCGGGAGGGTGAACAGGGCGAACAGCCCGATCGCGGTGTTCAGGGCGATCCGCGCGCCGGGGCCGTCGCCCATCCCGAGGAGCTGGCTCAGGTCCTGGTCGTCCGCGCCGCGCGGGATGGCCCAGTCGTACGCGATGTAGAGGGTGCCGCCCAGTGCGAGCACCCACCAGACCACGAGCAGCACGAACGTGGGCACCGCCACGAGCAGCCGGACGAAGGCGTGCAGCAGGTCGAGCCACGACTGCGCGTCCCGGATCGGGGTGAACACCCGGCGCCAGAACCCGGCACCCGGCTCCGGTCTGCGGTAGACCGGGCGTACCCGGGGCCGGTCCTGCACCCCGGCGAGCCGGAGCCGCTCGATGTCGGCCAGCCCGCGGGCCGCGTAGAGGAAGCCGGCGAGGATCGGCAGGCCGAGCGTGGTCACCAGCAGCCCGGCGCTGAGTGAGATCCCCACCACTGCCAGCACGAAGCTGACGATCGCCAGCGGGAGGCCCACGAGCACGTAGGTGGTGTCGCGGGCGAGGCGGCGCAGGAGCCCGTGGACGGGGGACAGCGGAGCGGGCGCGGTGGCCAGTGGTGCTGCGGTCATGGTTCGAGGCTATGGGCGCGTGCCCCGCCCACCCATCCCGCACGCTGGCCTGTTCGGGGTGGGGTTCTCCCTACTCGAAACGTGAGACTCGCCTCGCCACGCCGGTCACGGAGCGCTACGGGCCCCGCGCGATTGGTCAGGGAAGTCTGGATTGAGCAATAATCGGCATGCGCCGCCGAGAGAGGCGGTTGATCGATCTTGCGGGAATGGAGGGGCAGGTGAAGGCGCGTCGCGAGCTTTCAAGATCGCGATTTGTGCACCCCTTCACAAACACCTACTCTGTAGTTCCGACGCGCCCTGCTAGCACAGCCGGCAATCTCGGTCGCCAGCGGGAGTCCCGAAACGACCGGCCCCCGTCGCTGGTCGAGGATCGCACCGCACGGAGTCTCATGAGCCAGCACCGTCAACCAGGCGCGCCCGGTCGCACCGGTGCCGTACCGGCGCTTCCGGACCTGCCCGAGGCGACCGTGTCCCGGCTCCCGGAATACCTGCGTGCGCTGCACGCGCTCGCCGACGCCGGGCACGAGACGGTGTCCAGCGAGGGCCTCGCCAACGCCGCCGGCGTCAACTCCGCGAAGCTCCGCAAGGACCTGTCCCACCTCGGCTCGTACGGCACCCGCGGCGTCGGCTACGACGTGGCGCTGCTGGTCGACCAGATCTCCTCGGTGCTCGGGCTCACCCAGTGCCGGACCGTCGCGCTCGTCGGCGTGGGTAATCTCGGTCACGCCCTGGCCGGCTACGACGGCTTCGCCAACCGCGGATTCCGCATCGCCGCGCTGGTCGACGCCGACCGGTCCCGCGTCGGCGAAGTGATCAACGGCCTGGTCGTACGGCACGTCGACGAGCTGCCCCAGATCGTCGCCGAGGAGTCGATCTCGATCGGCGTCATCGCCACCCCCGCCCCGGCCGCCCAGGCGGTCGCCGACCAGTTGGTCGCCGTCGGCGTGACGAGCATCCTCAACTTCGCGCCCTGCGTACTCTCGGTTCCGGACGGGGTCGACGTGCGCAAGGTCGACCTCGCCATCGAGCTGCAGATCCTGTCCTTCCACGAGCACCGCAAGGCATCGCTGACCGCGCTCCCCGCCACCGGCGGGTCCGCCCTCACCGCACTGCCCGGCGGACTCGCGGCAACCGACACCCAGGAGGCGATCGGCACGTGAAACTGCTCGTCGTCGGCGCGTCCTACCGCACCGCCCCGGTCGCCACCCTGGAACAGCTGGCCGTCCCGCCCGCCGACCTCACCCGCACGCTGGACCGCCTGATCGCCCAGCCGTACGTCGCCGAGGCCGTCCTGGTCTCCACCTGCAACCGGGTGGAGGTCTACGCCGCCGTCTCCGGGTTCCACGGCGGACTCGGTGACATCTGCGCGGTCCTGGCCGACCAGGCCGGCTGCCAGCCCGCGGCGCTCGCCCCGCACCTCTACGTCCACTACGACGCCGCCGCCGTGGACCACGTCTTCCGGGTGGCCGCCGGGCTCGACTCGATGGTGGTGGGCGAGGCGCAGATCCTCGGCCAGCTTCGCGACGCCTACCACTCCGCCGGTGGCGCCGACTCCGCCGGGCGGCTGCTGCACGAGCTGATGCAGCAGGCGCTGCGGGTCGGCAAGCGCGCGCACGCCGAGACCAACATCGACCGGGCCGGGCAGAGCGTCGTCACCGCCGCACTCGATCTCGCCGCCGGGCTGCTCGACGGCGACCTGGCCGGCCGGCCCGCCATGGTGGTGGGCGCCGGCGCGATGGGCTCGCTGGGCGTGGCCACGCTGTCCCGGCTGGGCGCCGGCCCGCTCACCGTGACCAACCGGGGCGCCGCCCGTGCCGTCCGGCTCGCCGAGTCGTACGGCGCGTCCGCCGTGCCGATGGCCGAGCTGATCACCGCGCTCGCCGACGTCGACGTCGTGGTCGCCGCCACCGCCGCCACCGAGGCGGTGCTCACCCGCGACGTGGTGACCCGGGCGCTGGCCCGCCGGGACGCCGACCGCGGCCCGCTGGTCCTGCTCGACCTGGCCGTCCCGCGCGACGTCGAGCCCGGCGTCGCCGAGCTGCCCGGCGTCGAGGTGATCGACATCGACCGGATGGCCGCCGTCCTCGCCGACGGACCGGCCGCGGCCGACGCCGCCGAGGTGGCCCGGATCGTGACCGGCGAGGTCGAGGCGTTCCTGAGCTGGCTGCGCGGCGCCGACGTCGCACCGACGGTGGCCGCCCTGCGCGGCCGGGCCGAGGACGTCGTCACCACCGAGCTGCGCCGACTCGGCCAGCGCCGCCCCGACCTCAGCGACGACCAGCGCGCCGAGGTCGCCCGCACCGTGCACCGGGTCGTGCAGCGGCTGCTGCACCAGCCGACCGTACGGGTCCGCCAGCTCGCCGCCGAGCCCGGCGGCGACCAGTACGCGGCGCTGCTGCGCGAACTGTTCGACCTGGACGTTCCGCAGACGTCCCCGGTCGACACCGTCCCCGACGTGGTCGCCACCGACCTCGACGGCCGGCCGTCGTTCGACGCCGCCGACGTCCCGCCCACCGGAGGTGCGCGATGACCGCCCCCCTTCGCCTCGGTACCCGGGGCAGCGCCCTGGCGATGGCCCAGTCCGGCCACGTCGCCGAGGCCCTCACCGCGGCCACCGGCCGCCCGGTCGAGCTGGTCGAGGTGGTGACCGCCGGCGACAGGTCCACCGCCCCGGTGCAGCGGCTCGGCGTCGGCGTGTTCGTCTCCGCGCTGCGCGACGCGCTGACCGCCGGCGAGATCGACTTCGCCGTCCACTCGTACAAGGACCTGCCCACCGCGGCGGCGCCCGGCCTGCATGTCGCGGCCGTACCGCCCCGGCAGGATCCGCGTGACGCGCTGGTGGCCACGAACGGCCGTACGCTCGCCGAGCTGCCGCCCGGCGCCCGCGTCGGCACCGGCGCGCTGCGCCGGATCGCCCAGTTGCACGCGCTGGGCATGCAGTTGGAGGTCAGCCCGATCCGGGGCAACGTCGACACCCGGCTCGGCCGCGTGCTCGGCCCGGACGCCGACCTCGACGCCGTCGTGCTCGCCCGCGCCGGGCTCAACCGGATCGGCCGCGCCGACGTCATCACCGAGACGCTCGACCCGATGCTCATGCTGCCCGCACCCGCCCAGGGTGCGCTCGCCGTCGAGTGCCGGGCCGACGACCAGGACGTGATCGAGCTGCTCGCGCTGCTCGACCACGCACCGTCCCGTGCCGCGATCACCGCGGAACGGGCGCTGCTGGCCACCCTGGAGGCAGGGTGCAGCGCGCCCGTGGCCGCGTACGCCGTTCTCGCCGAAGGCGAGCCCACCGACGAGGGCGACGTCAATCAGGAGATCTACCTGCGCGGTGCGGTGATCAGCCCGGACGGTACTCGTGACCTCCGGCTGTCCCGCACCGGAACGCCCGCCGACGCGGCGGAGATCGGCAAGGCACTCGCCGCCGAACTCCTCGAACTCGGCGCCGACTCGATCCTCGGCCAGGACGCACAGGCCGGCCCGGGGACCCAGCAACTTGGGAGCACAGAATGACCCGCACCCGTAAGCCCGTAGGCCAGATCGCATTCGTCGGGGCCGGTCCCGGCGACCCGGGCCTGCTGACCCGCCGGGCGCTGGACGCCCTGGTCGAGGCCGACCAGGTGGTCTACGACCGGGGCGTACCCGAGTCGCTCCTGGCGCACGTCCGCGCCCAGGCCCGGCCGGACGCCGAGTTCAGCCCCGCCGAGGGCGTGCCGGGGGACGTGGCGAAGGTGCTGATCTCCGCGGCCCGGTCCGGGCAGAACGCCGTGCACCTGGTCGCCGGTGACCCGTTCGGCCACGACTCGGTGGTCAAGGAGGTGCAGGCGGTCGCGCGTACCGCCGCGCACTTCGAGGTGGTCCCGGGCGTCGGTCAGGCCGAGGGCGTGGCCACGTACGCGGGTGTCCCGCTGCCGGGCGTACGCACCGCCGCCGACGTCGAGGACGTCACCGCGCTGGACTTCGAGGCGCTCGCCACCGCCGTCGGGCGGGGTTCGCTGGCGCTCGCCGTGGACGCCGGTGACCTGGCCGCCGTCCGGGACGGCCTGCTGGCCGCCGGGGTCGACGGCACCACTGCGGTCGGGGTGACCGGTGACGGCACCGGCGAGACGCAGTACACCACCACGTCGACAGTCGACTCCTTCGTCGCGGCGGCGCTCGGCTTCACCGGCCGGGTGGTGCTCACCGTCGGCGCGGCCGTCACCGACCGCGACAAGCTGAGCTGGTGGGAGAACCGCCCGCTGTACGGCTGGAAGGTGCTGGTGCCCCGCACCAAGGAGCAGGCCGGCGTGATGAGCGCGCGGCTGCGCGCGTACGGGGCGATCCCGTGCGAGGTGCCGACCATCGCGGTCGAGCCGCCGCGTACCCCGGCGCAGATGGAGCGGGCCGTGAAGGGCCTGGTCGACGGCCGGTACGCCTGGGTCATCTTCACCTCGGTGAACGCGGTCCGGGCGGTGTGGGAGAAGTTCGCCGAGCACGGCCTCGACGCCCGCCACTTCGGTGGCGTGAAGATCGCCTGCATCGGTGACGCCACCGCCGAGGCGGTCCGTGCCTTCGGCATCCAGCCCGAGCTGATCCCCTCCGGGGAGCAGTCCTCCGAGGGCCTGCTGGCCGAGTTCTCGCCGCACGACGAGATCCTCGACCCGGTCGGCCGGGTGCTGCTGCCGCGCGCCGACATCGCCACCGAGACCCTGGCCGCCGGCCTGACCGAGCGCGGCTGGGAGGTCGACGACGTGACCGCGTACCGGACCGTGCGCGCGGCGCCGCCGCCCGCCGAGATCCGCGACGCGATCAAGTCCGGCGGGTTCGACGCGGTGCTGTTCACCTCGTCGTCCACCGTGCGGAACCTCGTCGGTATCGCCGGGAAGCCGCACGCGCGGACCGTTGTTGCAGTGATCGGGCCCAAGACGGCGGAGACCGCCACCGAGTTCGGCCTGCGCGTCGACGTGCAGCCGCCGCACGCCTCGGTGCCCGACCTGGTGGAGGCGCTCGCCGCCTACGCCGTCGAGCTGCGGGAGAAGCTCGCCGCCATGCCGGCGAAGCAGCGCCGGGGCTCGAAGGTGCAGGGCCCGACCGCCCTGCGGTTCCGCTGACAGGAGGCCCGTCATGCCGTACCCCGAGATCCGGCCCCGCCGGCTGCGCCGCAACGCGGCCGTGCGGCGGCTGGTCTCCGAGACCCGCGTCGACCCGGCCGAGCTGGTCGTGCCGATGTTCGTCAAGGAGGGGCTGACCGAGCCGCGGGCCATCGCGTCGCTCCCGGGGGTGCTCCAGCACTCCCGGGACTCGCTGCGCAAGGCCGCCGCGGAGGCGGTCCAGGCCGGGGTCGGCGGGATCATGCTGTTCGGGGTGCCGGCGACGCGGGACGAGACCGGCTCCGGTGGCATCGACCCGGCCGGCGTGCTCAACACGGCGATCCGGGACGTGGTCGCCGAGGTCGGCGACTCGACTGTGGTGATGAGCGACCTGTGCCTGGACGAGTTCACCTCGCACGGGCACTGCGGCCTGCTCACCCCGGACGGCGGGGTCGACAACGACGCCACGCTCGCCGCGTACGCCGACATGGCGATGGCCCAGGCCGCCGCCGGGGTCCACGTGGTCGGGCCGTCCGGGATGATGGACGGCCAGGTCGGTGTGGTCCGCAAGGCGCTCGACGCCGCCGGGCACCAGGACGTCTCGGTGCTCGCGTACGCGGTGAAGTACGCCTCCGCCTTCTACGGCCCGTTCCGCGACGCCGTGGAGTCGGCGCTGGAGGGGGACCGGCGCACCTACCAGCAGGACCCGGCGAACCTGCGCGAGTCGCTGCGCGAGGTCGAGCTGGACGTGGCCGAGGGCGCCGACATGGTGATGGTCAAGCCCGCGCTGCCCTACCTCGACGTGGTGTCGGCGGTCCGGGACGCGGTGAACGTCCCGGTCGCCGCCTACCAGGTCTCCGGCGAGTACGCGATGGTCGAGGCGGCCGCCGCGAACGGCTGGATCGACCGGGAGCGGGTGATGCTGGAGACGCTCACCTCGATCCGCCGGGCCGGTGCCCAGATCATCCTCACCTACTGGGCCGTCGAGGCCGCCCAGTTGCTGCGCGAGCGCTACTGACCTACTGACCGCTGCTCGGCCGACGTGGTCCGTCTGCTGCCGCCACGTGCGGCGGCAGGGCTCGGCTCGCCGTTCTCCGGTTTCGCCCTCCTCGTTGTGGTCGCCGCACGTTGTCCACAGCCCAAGGCGGTCACTCAGCGTATCTTTTCGGCCGGCGGGACACTTCACCCCTCGCCGACTTTGCTCTGCAGCCACGGGCGCAACTGTCACGAATCGTGAGCGCTGCCTCGGTGGCTGCAGAGCAAAGTCTGCCGAGGTGGTCATCCCTGCCGTGGCGATCGTGAGGTTTGTGTCCGCTTAAGTCGGCTTTGTGCTGCAGCTGGGTCACTTGCTTTGATGGTAGCCCTTAACGCTGAGTGATCGTCACCCTCTGTGTGTGCTGGCGGTCGCTGCCATGCGGATTTGGACGCCGAATCCCGGGTTCTCCACAAGGGCGGGGAGCGGGGTTGCCGGGCCGGTGCGGGAGACGGGACCGTGGGCGGCGTGACAGACATCGCCGACACCGAGCCGGAGGCGGGCGCCGCCGCCGGCACCGCCACGGGCGCCCACAGCGGCACCGCCACCGCCACCGCCGCTGCCACGGGCGCGAGGACGGGGACGGGAACGGGGACGGGGACGGGAGCCTGCGCCGCACCCGGCGTGCCCACCGTGGCGGCGGGAGGCGACGGGCCGGCGCTGCTCACCGAGCCGTTCGACGTCCCGTTCCCGGCACCGGGGATCGTCCGGGCGGTGCGTCGCCGGGCCGACGCCAGCCAACGAGAGCTGGCCCGGTTCGCCCGGGTGCATCCGAGCACGATCGGGCGGATCGAGGCGGGGACGCTGACGCCGAGCCTGGCCATGCTGTCGCGCATCGTCGGCACGGCCGGCTTCCGGCTCGTGGTCGTCGACGAGACCGGCAAGGTGCTCAAGCCGATGCGTGACCGGGCCGACCTGCGGGACGGCGCGGAGCGGCGGTACCCGTCCCACCTCGACGTCATCACCGACCCGGAGCCGGGGGAGTGGTGGGCCGACCGGTACGGGCTGGCCCGCCCGCCGGAGACGTTCTACCGCAACCGGGAGGTCCGGGACTGGCTGCGCCGCCGCAGCCAGTGGGAGGTGCGGGTGGCCAAGTACCGGAGCGTGCCGCCTCCGCCCGATCCGCAGCGGTGCGGATACCGCGGCGGCCCGCCGATCCGCCCATGAGGGGATCGACGGGCCGCCGCGCGGCACACCGCTCAGTCGTCGTTCAGGATCGTCCCGACGCCGGACGGGTCGGCGAGCCGCAGGCCCGGCACCCCGGCCACGTACAGCGTGAGCTTCTCGTCCGTCTCGCGCTTGCGGTCACCGCGCACGGTGACCGGGAACGTCAGCGAGGTCCGGCCCGCGGCCAGCACCCGGCAGCCCACGTACGGGTCGTAGTCCGACCCGGCCTGGGCGGTGGTGCCGTAGGTGGCCGCGCAGATCAGGGCCGGCTCGGAGAGCGGGCGGGACACGGTGACGGTGAACGTCATCGTGCTGGTGCCCTTGTCGCCCTCGGTGACCGAGGTGTCCGCGACCCGCAGCGAGGCGCGCGACCGGAACCGGGCCACCTGCGGGTCGTGGTCGCTGGCACCCCGGTCGCCCAGCTCCGGCGCGTCGGTCGGGTAGTCGGCGTTGATGTGCGCCGTCCGTACCTGCACCAGGTCGTCGTGCATCGGGTCGTTCACGAAGAGGTTGTCCAGCGTCTGCGCCTGACCGCTGAATGTGTACGAGTACGCCGACGCCGGTGCGTCCTTCACCAGGTCGTCCCAGAGGTTGTGCAGCCCGGCCTCGTACAGCGGGGCGAGCTGGTCCGACGGGGTCGGGTTCTGGGCGGTGGCGATCGGGTCGTCCGGGCGGGGGAAGACGTTCAGGTCCCCGCCGTAGACCACGCGGGCGTTCGGGTCGCTCGCCTCGACCGCCTCGACGATCGCTGCCCCGTACGCGGCCTGCTCGCGGCGCTGCCCGACCCGGCTGTCCGGTCCGGACGAGAAGTGGTTGGCGACCGCCCAGAGCGTGAACCGCTCGGTCGATCCGGGGCCGGCCTTCACTGTGAACCGGGCCACCTGCGCCGCGCGGGTGTAGACGTTGCTGCCGTCCACCCCGGTCGACCGGTCCACGTCGGCAGGCAGCACCGCGTTGAGCGCCTTGGGGTTCTGCACGTCTGCGTTGGACGGCAGCGCCGCCGAGCGGTACTGGACGGTCGGGGCGGAGCCCAGCAGCGGGTCCGCGGCGGTCGCCTCGGCGAGCGTCAGCCGGTCGGTCCGGTAGAGGAACGCCGAGGCGATGCCCCGGGCGTCCGCGCCGGTCCGGTCGTACGCGGCGGCGTACGCCGGGCCGCCGTTGGCCGCGATGGCGAGCGCCAGCTCCTGCACGGTGTCCGGCGCGCCGTCGGCGTTGTTGGTGTCGCCGCAGGCCAGAGCGCCGTCGACCACCGAGCAGATGTCCTGGTCCTCGGCCTCCTGCACCAGGATCAGATCCGGGCTGTGCAGCGACTGGACGATCTGCCGGGCCTGCACGGCCAGCTTGGCCGCGTACGCCTCCGGGCTCGCCGGCACGTAGTCGAACGGCGGGCTGACGCCGGGGCAGCCGGTGTTGCCGGCGAAGTCGCAGCCGTCGAACGGGTCGTCGCGGTAGTCGTACAGGTTCTCCACGTTGTAGGTGGCGATCGCGACCTCGCTGCCGCGGTCGGCCGGCTGCGGCGGGTGGTTGGCGGCCGGGTCGGTGCCACCGGTCAGCGTGAGCTGCTCGGGCTGCACGCTGTACTTGCTGAACGCGTACGAGACGGAGCCGTAGGCGTCCTCGGTGAGCGTGTCGAACGTGCGTGCCTCGGGCAGCAGCGCCCGGGAGTCACCGGCGGTCGCCTTCACACCGCCCGCACCCAGCAGGATGCGCTGGTTGTTGCCGTTGTCGAACAGCGTGCCGGGGATGTCGTCGAGCGGGTGCGCGTCCCGGAACACCCGCCGGGCGTACGGGTCGGACCGCTTCATCACCGGGTCCTCGCGGTCCAGCACGTAGATCTCGGAGTCGGCGGTGGAGGAGTAGATGTGCCGGGGCGCGGAGACGCCGCTGCCGGCGCGTACCCGCATCCGCTCGCCCTCGTGCCGCTCCCAGAACAGGTCGGCGGCGGCCGCCTCGGCCGGCGGGACCGCGTCGTCGACCCGGACCACGGTGTCCACGTCGAGGCCGGAGTCGAGCTTGCGGACCAGCGAGGCGCTGGACAGCTGGGTCTGGCTGAAGTACTCGGAGACCCGGCCGCGCAGCACGACCTCGTCACCGACGGTCGGGGCGTACCCGCCGATCAGCGTGGTGAACGAGCCCATGAAGACGAACAGGCCGTCGGAGGTCAGCGGGTCGCCGTCCTCGCTGCCGAGCCGGCTCTGGAGGTAGAAGCCCCACTGGTCGGCCCCGGCCGAACTGCGGGTCAGGGACATGCCGGTGATGACGCCGCGTACGTCGTACAGCGTGGAGCTGGTGCCGTTGCCGCTGGCCGGTGCGAGCGGCGACCGGTCGGTGCGGCCGTCCTCGTCGTCGGCGGTGCGGCCCTGCACCTCGCCGACCGACAGCACGCTCGTGGCCTGCACGGTGAGCGTGCAGGTGGCGCTGTCGCCGTCGGTGTCGGTGGAGGTCACGGTGACCGCGTAGCCGCCGGCCGGCAGGCCGGTGGCGGTCAGCGTCGCGGTGGCCGTGCCGCCGTCGGCGGTCGCCGGGGTGAACGCGGTACGGCTGATCGAGCCGCTCGCCGGCGCCGGCACGACCGAGGTGACCGCCAGGTCGGTGATCGTGTCGTCGGCGTCGGTCGCGGTCACCTCGCGGGTCGCGGTGGCGCCCGCCGACAGCGTCAGCGCGCCGCCGCAGGCCACTGTGGGCGGCTGGTCGACCGGACCGTCGCCGACGGTGTGGCTGCCCAGGCCGTCGAACGTGTCGGTGGCGAAGCCGGCCCACTGCGCGGCCGGGTCGAACGGGTCCGCCGGGTCGGTGTCGCCGGCGGCCACCGAGGGCAGCCGGCGCAGCGTGTTGTCCGCAGTGCTGGTGAGGCCGCTGCCCCACTCGCTGCCCGGGTCGACGCCGACCTGGCCCAGGGAGTCGACCACCGTGCCACCCTTGCGCAGCACGATCGCGTCGTCGCCGTTGAACAGCGAACCGGAGTACGTCTGGTCGGCTTGGGCGAGGATCGCCGGCGCGGCCGCCGCGGCGGCGAAGACGAACACGTCACCGGCGGCGACGGTCCCGGTGAGGGCCACGTTCGTCGAGGTGGTGGCGCCGTTGAAGAAGAGCTGGAGCTGGTAGCCGCCGGCTCCCAGGTCGATCGGGGCGCCGGTGCCGTTGTACAGCTCGACGGCCTTGTTGTTGGACGACCCCTCGACGTACTCCGAGATGAACAGGTCGGTGGGCGCGGCGCTGGCCGCGGTGGGTGCGACAGCGATCGCCGTGAGGGTGACGGCGGCGGTGGTCGCGAGCGCGGCGAGGGTGCGGCGCGGGCGCATGGGGCCTCCACGATGGGTGGACAGGAACTAACGAACGTTAAGGCTCTCGTGGGTACACCGTCCAGCCCTTCGATGGCCGGACGGTGAACGGTCAGCGGTGACTGTCCAGCCGGTGCACCAGTTCGGCCACGTCCACACCGTATTCGCACCAGTCGCGGTCGGGGCGGTAGCCCAGCTCGGCGTTGACCTTCAGCATCGACTCGTTGTCCTGCGCGTTCCAGGTCTGCACCTCGGCCACCTCGGGCTCGGCCGAACGCAGCTCCAGCAGCATCCGCGCCTTGATGGCCCGGTCGATGCCGTAGCCGCGGTGGTCATGGACGACGATCGTGTCGTACTGGTCGGCCCGGGTCGGGTGCTGCGCCGGCACCACCACCTCGGTCAACCCGGCCACCTCGCCGGTCTGCTCGTGCAGCGCCAGCACGATGTACGGCTTCATGCCGCGCCGGTGCAGCGTGGCGAGGCTGTCGCGCAGCCGGTCCGGGTCGTAGGAGCTGGGCCGCAGCTCCACGTCGTCGGAGTCGCGCACCTCGGCCTTGGCCCGCGCGTACGCCTCGATCAGCTCGTCCGGCGGGCCACCCGGCCAGAACTCCACGCGGTAGCCCGCGCCGACCTCGGCGGCCATCTCGGTGAGCGCCGGCCAGTCCACCGAGCGCAGGTCGAGCACGCTGCGGGTCTCCACGTAGTCGCGGGTGAAGCCCAGCGACTCGTAGAACCCCACGGCCGGGGTGTCGCCGACCACCTCCACACCGATCGACTGGAAGCCCTCGTCCCAGACCCGGCGGGCGGCCACCCGCACCAGCTCGCGGCCGACGCCGCTGCGCCGGATCGCCGGGTGCACCAGCACCTCGAGCACGCCGATCCCGCCGAGCAGCAGCACGTGCACATGCCCGAGGATCGCCCCGGGCGTGCCGTCCGGGCCGGCGTCCTCCTGCGCGACCCACGAGATCCGCCGCTCGCCGGGCATCACCTCGGAGAGATACTCCCGCATGGAGCTCTCCCGCCATGGCGGATCCTGCGGCAGATCGGCCGCCAGGACCGCGTTCAGCGTGTCCAGCAGGGACGCGATCTCGGCGGACGACGCGGTCCTGGGATCCCACTCGCGCACCATCACCCGTCTAGCTTGCCGTCAACGGCAGCCGGGGGGAAGGGTTGAGTCCGCGAATGTACGCGAGCCGTCACCTCACGTTGCGGCTGAGCCTGCCGTACTCGTCGGCCTTGTCGAAGACGGCCTGGGCGTACCGACGCACATCGTTGTAGGAAAGGATGGCGCCCCACCAGTCACCCGGGATGGTCATGTTCCGGCCGCCCTTGCACAGGTAGAGCCCGGCGGCCAGCGCCGCGTCGTCGATGTCGTGCGGGTTCTTCACGCCGTCGCCGTCCGCGTCCGCGCCGATCTCCTGCCAGGTGGTCGGGATGAACTGCATCGGGCCGAGCGCCCGGTCGTGGACCCGGTCGCCGTCGAGCAGCCCCTGGTCGGTGTCGAGGATCCGGGACCGGCCGCCCTGCCCGTCGAGTGGCTCTCCCTTGATCTCCGGCAGGGCCCGCCCGTCGGCTTGCAGCGTGGCGCCGTTGGCCGCGCCGTGGCGCGACTCGACGTAACCGATCGCGGCCAGCGTGGTCCAGCTCAGCTGGCACCCACGGTTGGTCTGGGCGAGCACCAGCTCGGCGTAGGCGTACGCCTGAAGCGCCACCACGGGGACGCCGGTCACCGCGCCGACCCGCTGCGCCCAGCCGGTGAGCGCGTCGGCGGGACGCCCGGCGGGCAGCACCGGCGCGGTGGTCGCACCGGGCAGCGGCGTGCCGGTGGGCGCGGCGGTTCCGGGCAGGCCGGTCAGCTCCGGCAACGGCGGCGTGGCGGGTGCCGCCGCGGTCTGCGGCACGCTCTGCGACGGCGTGGCCTCGGCGACCGGCTCCGGCCGGCCGACCGCCGCCGGCACGACCACCGCACCGGCAGTGGCGGCGGCGGCGACCAGCGCGAGCAGGAACAGCGCGGGCAGCGTGGTGCGGCCGCCGGGCCGCCGGGACCAGGCGCGGGTGGCCCGGGCCGCGCCGACTGTGAGTTGCCTCGGGCGCGTCCGGACGGCGTGCGCGAACGGCATCCGCCGACGCCGCCCGCCGCTCTCGGCCGCCGCCTCGGCCTGTGCCTTCGCCCCCGAGCCCGGCTGCTCGTCCCCGCCCGCTCCGGGCTCGGCGTCCGCCTTCACGGCCGATTCGGGCTGCGGCTTCCCGCCGGGCCGGGCGTCCAGCTCGACGCCCGGCTTGGGGGCCGGCTTCCCACCGGCCTCGACGCCGGGCGTGGCGTCCGGGTTCGCGCCGGGCTCGGCGTCCGCGTCGCGGGCCGGGTCGGCGGGCGACTTCGGGGGGAGGGAATCGCGTTCGCGGCGGGGCCGCGGGATGGGCGGGGTGCCGTCGTCGGGTGGCGCGGCGGGTCGCAGGGGCCGGGCCGTCGCTCGCCGTTCGCCGTCCACCACCCGTCGAGTATCACCCATCCGGGTGACGACGTCAGGCCCGGCCGTACGCTTGGGACATGCCCCGGTACGAGTTCCGTTGCCGCGCCTGCGGCGACACCTTCGAGGTCAACCGCCCGATGGCCGAGGCCGGACGGCCGGCCACCTGCCCGCAGGGCCACGCCGACACGGTGAAACTGCTGTCCACGGTGGCCGTCACCGGCCGGGGCGGCTCCGCTCCGAGCGGTGGGATTCCCAGCGGCGGCGGTTGCTGCGGCGGCTCCTGCGGCTGCTGACTTTCCGCCGTCCGTCCCGCGGGTCGATCGGGGTCTTGCCGCCGGTGTGATCCTTTGGCACCTTGGGGCGGAATCTGCCCAGCCGTTCTCACGATGCGTGACGGCACGACCATAGGGCAGCATGGACCCGACGTCACCGGGCGGAGGTTCGACGTATGTCGCAAGGACACCACCTCCCCAGCGGGTGGGTGACCTTCGTGTTCACCGACATCGAGGGCTCGACGCGGCTGGCCCGGATGCTCGGCCCGGTCTACCGCCCGGTCCTGCACGAGCACCGGCGGCTGCTGCGCGACACCCTGGCCGGCACCGACGGCGCGGAGCTGCTGACCGAGGGGGACTCGTTCTTCCTCGCGTTCCCCGACGCCGCCGCCGCGGTCCGCGCCTGCCTGACCGCGCAGCGCGCGCTCGCCGGCCACGAGTGGCCCAACCCGGACGCCACCCCCCGGGTACGGATGGGACTGCACACCGGGTACGCCGAGCCCCGCGACGGCGAGTACGCCAGCCCCGAGGTGCACCGGGCCGCCCGGGTGGCCGCCGCCGCGCACGGCGGGCAGGTGCTCTGCTCCGCCGCCACCGCCCGGCACGCCGACCCGCTGCCGGACGGGGTGTCCCTGCTGGACCTCGGACTGCACCGGCTGCGCGGCTTCGACGACCGGGAGCGGCTGTTCCAGCTCGTCGCACCCGGGCTGGAGCGGCGGTTCCCGCGTCCGCGTACCGCCGACGCGACAGCACACAACCTGCCCACCCAGGTCACCTCGTTCGTCGGCCGGCAGGCCGAGCGCGCCGAGCTGGGGCGGCTGGTCGAGGCGTACCGCCTGGTGACGGTGCTCGGCGCGGGCGGCGCCGGCAAGACCCGGCTGGCGGTGGAGCTGGCCTCCGGGATCGTCGAGGACTACCCCGACGGCGTCTGGTTCGTCGACATCGCCGCGGTGACCGACCCGGGGCTGGTGGCGTTCGAGATCGCCGCCGTGCTCGGCCTGCGCCCGGAGCCCGGCCGGCCGATGGTCGACACCCTCGTGGAGTACGCGGCGCCGCGCCGGATGCTCGTGCTGCTGGACACCTGCGACGCCCAGACCGCGGCGTCGGCCGAGGTGATCGGCCGGCTGCTCGCCGGTGGCCGGGGTGTGCGGGTGCTGGCGACCAGCCGGGAGTCGTTCGGCGTACCCGGCGAGGTGGTGTGGCGGATACCGCCGCTGTCGGTGGACGAGGGCCCCGACGGCGGGGGGAGCGACGCGGTGGCGCTGCTGCTGGACCGTACCGCCGTGGCCCGCGGCGGCCGGGCGCCGGAGCCGGCCGAGCAGGCCGACCTGCACCGGGTGGTACGCCGTCTGGACGGGTTGCCGCTGGCCATCGAGCTTGCCGCGGCCCGGCTGCGGGTGCTCTCGGCCGGGCAACTGGCCGAGCGGCTGGACGACATGCTGGGCACGCTCGACGCCGGGCGGGAGACGGCGGAGCCGCCGCCGGTGGAGGCCGGCTGGAGTGGCAACCAGCAGGACACGGTGGACCTGGTGGCCGCCGCGACCGGCGCCGCACCGCCCACCCCGGCGACCCGGGCGGTGCAGCGGTCGGCGAGCGAGCGGCACCTGACCATCCAGGCCACAGTGACGTGGTCGTACCGGACGCTCGGCGCGCGCTCGGCCCGGCTGCTGCGCTGGATGGCGGTGTTCGCCGGCCCGGTGGACCTGCCCACCGTGCAGTGGCTGCTCGACGAGGACCCGCTCGACCCGCTCTCGGTGCTGGTGGACAAGTCGATGGTGCTGGCCGAGCCGCACGCCTCCGGCAGCACCTACCGGATGCTCGACCCGATCCGGGCGTACGCGGCCCGGCGGCTGGTCGAGGCGGGCGAGGAGCAGAGCGCCCGGGACCGGCACGTCGCCTGGTGCCGGCACGCGCTGGACCGGGCGCACCTGGGGCCGGACGGCCGCCCGGTGACGCTCTCCCTGTACGCGCTCGACCCGCTGGCGAACGAGTTGCGGGCCGCGTTGCGCTGGTGCGCCACAGGTGGCAGCGCCCGGTCGGGACTGTCGCTGGCGGGTGACCTGGATCAGTGGTGGCGGGAGCGCGGGCTGGCCCGGGAGGGGCGGCTCTGGCTGTTCCGGCTCTACGGCCGGCTCGCCGAGACCGGCGAGGTGATGCCGGACGCCGAGCTGGCCGCCGCGTACCACATGCACTCGCTGCACGCGGGCGCGGACGGCGAGTTCGGCGAGGAGCTGCGGTACTCGCAGCGGGCCGAGGCGGCCGCCCGGCAGTCCGGTGACCGAGGGCTGCTGGCCCGGGTGCTGGCCGGTCGCGCGGCGCCGCTGGTCGACATGGGGCAGTTCGCCGAGGCGGAGCGGGTCTGCCGTGAGGTGATCGACTGGGCGTACGCGCAGGACGTGGTGGGCGACGCGCTCCTGGCCGTCTACAACCTCGCCGAGCTGCTCTGGCGCCGGGGCGCGCTGGACGAGGCGGCCGACCTGCTCGCCGCAGCCCGTCCGGTCGAGGCGGCCCGGCCCGCCGAGCGGGGCGGCCGGTCGGTGGACATGCTGCTCGGCATGGTGGCCCTGGCTCGGGGCGACCTGGTCGCCGCGCACGAGCACCTGCTGGTGGCGTTGCGGTCCCGGATGAGTCACGGCTACCTGGGCCGGGCCTGCGACACGATCAACGCGATAGCGGTTCGCTGCGCGCTCGCCGGGGACGCGCTGGCGGCGGCCCGGCTGTTCGGGGCGGCGCAGGCCACCCGGGCGAACCTGCGGGCCACACCGGGGATATACGGCCCGTACTGGTCGGCACGGCAGACGGAGCTGCGGCGGGTGCTGGGCGACGAGGCGTTCGACGCCGCCTACGGCGCCGGGACGGGGCTGCGGCTGGACGAGGTGGCGGCGCTGGCGCTGCACGTCGAGCACCCGGACCTGGCCGCCGACTCGCCCCGGTTCGGCAAGCAGACGCCGGGTTCGTGGCCGGCGTTCGAGCCGCGCAGCACAACGGGCTGAGCCGGGCGGCCGACGAGGGCGGGGAGCCCGCCGGGTGGCGGACTCCCCGCGCGGTACGTCAGGCGGTCGCGGCGGCGCGACGCTGGGCGTCGGCCTTCATCCGGGCGGCGCGGTCGAGGTCGGCCTGCGACACGGCGGCGACCGAGCCGAAGACGCTCACCGCCTGGTAGTACGTCCAGGCGAGGCTGTAGCAGGCGGGCCGGACCACCGCGTTGTACGTGGCGCAGACCCGCTTCAGGTCGGCGTAGAAGGCGCTGTCCAGGCGGGACTTGCTGGACGAGAAGACGCCCATCGCCTTGTGGTTGCGGTAGCCGAAGTCGTGCCGGTAGCAGGAGAGCTTGAAGTTGAACCCGATCGGGTTGTCCGGGCTGGACGAGCAGTAGTCGGTGGACCAGTCGAAGCCGTACTCCGTCCAGGGTGCCCGGTTCTGCCGGGCGCTGTTCCAGGCGTTGTAGCTGGACGCGCTGGTCTGCGTCCAGCTGGTCAGGACGGACAGTTTCTGCTGGGTGCTCACCGCGGCGGCGGCCGGTGTGGCCAGGCCGAGCATGGTGAGCAGGGCGAGTGTTCCGGCGGCGAGGATGGTGGCGAGGCGACGGGACACGGGAACCTCCGCGGGTGGTGGCCGGGATCTCCGGATGTCGACAAGTGTCGATCAAGTGGGTGACCTGGGGCGATGCTCCGGGGAACGGCTCGCTGACATCCGCCCAAACAGACGAATGCCCCCGGGCCGGCGAGGCGGCCCGGGGGCATTCGACGGGGGTCAGCGCACGAAGCGCGGCGGGCTCGCCGGGCTCTCGTTCGCCAGCCGGTCCAGCGCGGTCACGTAGTACGTGTACCGGGCGCCGTCGGCCGCCGTCGTGTCCACCCAGGACTGCACCGCGCCGTCCGTGGCCCGGACGGTGCCGACCAGGTGGGAGGCGTCGGCGAAGTCGCAGCGCCCGGCCAGGCCGTGCCCGTCGAACCGGTAGATCGCGTACGACGCGGCGGTGCCGAGCGGGCCCTTGCCGTCGGCCGGCTGACGCCAGCTCAGGCGTACCCCGTCCGCCTCGCGCTGGGCCTTGGTGACCACCGGGAACAGCAGCGGCTTGCGCGGCAGGTGCGTCATGGTGGGCACCAGCGCCGGGCGGGAGTAGTGCTCGGCGGCGTAGATGTCGGTGGCGCCGAGCCGGTTCGCCCGGACCTGCACCGCGGAGAAGTGCACGTTGCCGAGCACCTCCGGGTACGACCGGTTGAGCGTCAGGTGGTTCGACAGCTCCTGCGGGTTCATCCAGAACGACCCGTACGCCGGGTCACCGCTCTTGTAGTCGGCCTGGCCGATGTAGAGCTGCACCCGCGTGCCGCGCACCTGCTCGGCCCACCACGGCACCAGCCGGGCGTAGTCGGCGGCCGGGTACTGGCCGATGTACCAGTAGAGCTGCGGCACGATGTAGTCGATCCACTCCTCCTTGACCCACTTGCGGGAGTCGGCGGAGATGATGTCGTACGACTGCGAGCCGGTGGTGTCCGAGCCGTTCGGATCGGCCGACGCGTTGCGCCAGATGCCGAACGGGCTGACGCCGAACTTCACATACGGCTTGACCGCCTTGATCTTGGCGTTCATCTCCTGGATCAGCAGGTTGATGTTGTCCCGCCGCCAGTCGGCCTTGTCGGTAAAGCCCCTGTTGTACGCCGCGAACGTGGCGTCGTCGGGCACCTGGTGGGTGCCGCTCGGGTACGGGTAGAAGTAGTCGTCGAAGTGCACGCCGTCGATGTCGTACCGCTTGACCGCGTCCATCATCGCGGTCTGGACGAACTCGCGGACCTCGGGGACGCCGGGGTTGTAGTAGAGCCGGCTGCCGGCGACGCCGGCCGGCGGGTAGGCGAAGACCCAGTCGGGGTGCTGGCGGGCCGGGCTGTCCGGGGCCAGTTGCGACAGGTCGGCGCCGGCGCCGCCGGGCGCGGGCATGGAGACGCGGTACGGGTTGAACCAGGCGTGGAACTCCAGGTTGCGCTTGTGCGACTCGGCGACCAGGAAGTCCAGCGGATCCCAGCCGGGGTTCTTGCCGCGTACGCCGGTCAGGTACTCCGACCACGGCTCGTACGGCGAGGGCCAGAACGCGTCCGCGGTCGGGCGGACCTGGACCACGACGGCGTTGTGGTTGAGCTTCTGGGCCAGGTCGAGCCAGGCCAGGTATTCGGCCTTCTGCTTGGCCACCTGGTCCGGCGCGGTCCAGGAACCCTTGCTGGGCCAGTCGATGTTCGTCACCGAGGCGATCCACATGGCCCGGAACTGGCGCTTGGGGGTGGCCGGGTCGGTGACGCAGTCGGTGGAGGGGGAAGTGGCGGTGCCTGTGTTGTCGCCGGGGGCGGCCTGCGCCGGTGTGCCGGCGACCAGCGTGCCGAGCAGCGCCGCGGCCAGCGCGGCGGCTCCGAGCCGAGTTGCCTTCATGCGGTGCGGTCCCTTCGTCGGGTCCGGGGGGACGGTCGGCGGCGGGGCGTCACGGCAAGATTCGCCGCGATGCCCATGCCTCCGGTAGAAAACTTTCATCTATCCGTGCCCGGCGCAAGACCCTGAGGGCCGATCGATGTCCGGCGTCGTCCGATCGGCCGGATCGTGACGATTCCGAGACACACCGCGCGGGATTGGAGCGCAAAACGGCTGGGTAGCTTGCCCGGTCACAGACCGCCACCGTGGCGGCCGCACGGCGGGGGAGGTGATCAGATGTCGGTCCTGCGGACCAAGCCGATCGGCGACGTGCTCGCCCAGAGCGACGCCGACGGCGAGGACGGCAAACCGGGCCTGCGGCGCCGGCTCGGCGCGGTCGACCTGATGGGCTTCGGCATCGGCATCGTGATCGGCACCGGCATCTTCACCCTCACCGGTGTCGAGGCGCGCAACAGCGCCGGGCCGGGTGTGGTGATCTCGTTCGGCATCGCCGGCCTGGTCGCGCTGCTCGCCGCGCTCTGCTACGCCGAACTCGCCAGCAGCGTGCCGACCGCCGGCAGCGCCTACACCTACGCGTACGCGACGATGGGCGAGATCGTCGCCTGGATCATCGGCTGGGACCTGCTGC
Organism: Micromonospora sp. CNZ296; assembly: GCF_007827635.1. NCBI lineage: Bacteria > Bacillati > Actinomycetota > Actinomycetes > Micromonosporales > Micromonosporaceae > Micromonospora > Micromonospora sp. CNZ296. The sequence goes on along the minus strand of NZ_VISW01000031.1, from coordinate 9,170 downwards.
TGGAGTTCGCGCTCGGCGCGGCGGTGGTCGCCCGTGGCTGGTCCGGCTACCTCGCCGACCTGTTCGGCCTGCCCAGCGCCTGGTTCGCCGAGGAGGGCAGCGTCGTCAACCTCGGCGCGATCGGCATCGTGCTGGTGCTCGGTGTGGTCGCCGTCGTCGGCATCCGCGAGTCGGCCCGGCTCACCAACCTGCTCGTGCTGGTCAAGGTGGCGATCTGTGCCTTCGTCATCATCGCCGGGCTGTTCTTCGTCAAGGCGGCCAACCTCAGCCCGTTCATCCCGTCCGCCGAGCCGGCCGGGGCCGGGGACGACGGCGTCAAGCAGCCGGTCACCCAGGCGATCTTCGGGTTGGAGCCGTCCGTCTTCGGCTTCGCCGGGGTGCTCACCGCCGCCGCAGTGGTGTTCTTCGCGTACACCGGGTTCGAGGCCGTGGCGAACCTGGGTGAGGAGACCCGCAAGCCCAAGCGGGACCTGCCGCTGGGTCTGCTCGGCACGCTGCTCATCTCCACGGTGCTCTACATCGGCGTCTCGCTCGTCGTTGTCGGCATGGTCAAGTACACCGAGATCGACGAGGGCGCGCCCATCGCGTCCGCGTTCCGGGCGGTCGGCGCCGGCTGGGCCGCGGTGCTCGTCTCCATCGCCGCCGTCGCCGGGCTCACCAGCGTGATCCTGGTCGACCTGGTGGCGATGGGCCGGATCGGCTTCGCCATCGCCCGCGACGGGCTCATCCCACCCGCCATCGCCAAGGTGCACCCGCGCTGGGGCACCCCGTACCGGATCGCCGGGATCATGACCGTCGCGGTGGCGCTGCTGGCCGGCTTCCTGCCGCTGTCGGCGCTGGCCGACCTGGTCAGCATCGGCGCGCTCTGCGCGTTCACGCTGGTCGCGATCGCGGTGCCGATCCTGCGCAGGCGCCGCCCCGACCTGGAGCGGCCGTTCAAGGTGCCGTTCTCGCCGGTGCTGCCGATCGTCACGGCAGTGGCCTGTCTCTACCTGAGCCTGAACCTGTCGGTGGAGACCTGGCTGCGGTTCCTCGCCTGGATGCTGCTCGGCGCGGTCATCTACTTCGGGTACGGCCACCGCAAGAACCGGCTCGCCCGTCGCGAGCACTCGGACACCCCCGAGCCCGCCCCCACCCCCTGAGGCGGGCCCCCCGAAGGAAGGGCCCCTTCTTAACGCCTGGCGTTAAGAAGGGGCCCTTCTGCTACCGGAGGCGTTAAGAAGGGGCCCTTCCTTACCTCACCCCTTCAGGCCGCTGCGGGACACGCCCTGGATGACGTGCCGCTGGGCGAACACGAACAGGATCAGCACCGGTACGCTCGCCAGCACCGCGCCCGCCATGATGACCGGATAGTCGGTCACGTACGCGCCCTGGAGCAGGCCCAGGCCCGCCGGCAGCGTCAGCCGTTCCGGGCTGAACAGCACGTACACCGGCCAGAGGAAGTCGTTCCAGTTGGTCAGGAACGACAGCACCGCCAGCGTCGCCAGGGCCGGCTTCGACAGCGGCAGCAGCACCCGGCGGAAGACCTGCCAGTGGTTCGCGCCGTCCAGCACTGCCGCCTCCTCCAGCTCGGCCGGGATGGACAGGAAGAACTGGCGCAGGAAGAACACCCCGAACGCGCTCGCCGCACCCGGCACGATCACCACTGTGAGCGTGTCGATCCAGTTCAGCCGCTCGGCGATGATGAAGTTCGGGATGATCAGCGAGGTGGGCGGCAGGAACAGCGTGCCCACGATCAGCGCGAACAGCACCTTGCGGCCGCGGAACCGCATCCGGGCCAGCGCGTACGCGGCCATCGACGCGGTCACCAGCACCAGCAGCGTGTGCAGGGTGGCCGCCAGCATGCTGTTGACGAACCAGCGCAGCACCGGGTTCGCCGCGTTGTCGACGATCTGCTGGTAGCCGTAGCTGGAGAACGGGTTCGGCAGCCAGCCGGGCGGCACCCGCTGCGCGTCGTCGTACGTCTTCACCGAGGTCAGCAGCATCCAGACCAGCGGGGTCACGAAGATCGCGGTGATCAGCAGCAGTACGCCGTACCGCGCCACCGCGCGCATGTTCCTCATGTCGTCCCCTCAGTCTTCCCGGTAGCGGAACAGCCGGAAGTTGACGACGCTCACCACTGCGAGCATCAGCGCGAAGAACACGCTCATCGCGGCGGCCCGCCCGGCGTCGTAGTCCCGCAGCCCTTCGTCGACGATCCGCCAGACCACGGTCCGGGTCTGTTCGCCGGGCGCGCCCTGGGTGATCAGGAACGCCTGCCCGAACACGTTCGCCGAGGCGAGGATCGTGGTGGTGAAGACGAACAGCATCACCGGCCGCAGGCCGGGGATCGTGACGTGGCGGAACCGGTCCCACGCGCCCGCGCCGTCCACCTTGGCCGCCTCGTACAGCTCGGCCGGGATGTCCTGGAGGCCGGCCAGGTAGATCACCGCGTTGAAGCCGCACGTCCACCACACGGTCACGCCGACGAGTGACACCCAGGCCCACGGCACGTCGGTCACCCACGGCGTGTCCGAGGGGAGCCCGAGCACGCCGAGCAGCCGGTTGACCAGGCCCAGGTTGGCGTCGAGCAGGAACCGCCAGAGCAGGCCGATCACCGCCACGCCCAGCACGTACGGCGCGAAGAACGCGGCCCGGAAGAACGTCCGGCCGGGGAACGAGCGGTTGAGCAGCAGCGCCAGCCCGAGCGGGACGACCACGAGCAGCGGTACGGAGAACAGCGTGAAGATCCCTGTCGCCCGGACGCTCGACCACCAGTCCCCGTAGATCGCCGAGTCGCTGGAGAACAGGTCCCGGTAGTTGCCGAGCCCGACGAACGGCCGGTTGGGCAGTTGCAGATCCCACTGGTGCAGGCTGATCCAGACCCCGAACAGGATCGGCGCCAGGCCGAAGACGCCGAACAGGATCAGGTACGGCGCGAGGAAGAGGTACGGCGTCGTCCGGTTGCCGCGTTCCGTCGCGCCCCGGCGGCGGGTGCGTGCCGCCGGGGGCGGCGCGCCGTCACGCGCCGCCCCGACCTCGATCACGTCCGCCACGGCGGATCAGTTCCCGTACTTCTTGCGGTTGTCCTCCAGCTGCTTGTTCGCCTTGGCCACGCCGTCGTCGAGCGCCTGCTTCGGCGACTTCTTGCCCAGCGCCGCCTCGTTGAAGGCGCTGTAGAAGGTCAGGATGACCTCGCCCAGGCCGGGCGCGGCGGGCGGGAACGCGGCGTACTCCAGTTCCGGGGCGAGCGCGTTGACCTCGGTGAGCGCGGTGAACTCGCTGCTCTCGCGGACCGCCTTGCGGGCCGGCACCTGGCCGCCCTTGGCCCAGTCCAGCGAGTGCTGGCTCAGCCAGTTGATGAACACCTTCGCCCCGGCGGTCTTGTCGGCGTTCGCGGAGCGCTGCTTGACGATTGTGAAGTTGTGCGAGTTCGCCCAGGCGGCCTTCTGGCTGCCGATCTGCGGCAGCGGCGCGACGCCCCACTGCACGTTCGGGCTCTTCTTCAGGTCGTTGATCTGCCAGATGCCGTTCCAGGTGAACGCGTTCTTGCCGCTCTTGAACGCCAGGTAGTCGGCGTCCTGGCCGACGTTCGCCGGGGAGTGGCCCTGCTTGATCAGGTCGACCAGCCAGGTGCACGCCTCGACGGCCGGGTCGGAGTTGAACGTCGCCTTCGCCACCTCGGCGTCGAAGACGGTGCCGCCCCACTGGTGCAGCAGGCTGTAGTACGTCATGCCGCCGGTGAACTGGAACGGGCTGACCCAGAAGCCCTGCACGCCGGACTTCTTCAGCTCGGTGAGCGCGGCTGTGTACTCGTCCCTGGTGGCCGGTGGCTTCTCCGGGTCCAGGCCGGCCTTCTGCATGACCGCCTTGTTGTAGTAGAAGCCCAGCGGGTGCATGTCCAGCGGGATGCCGTACCGCTTGTCGTTGTAGAGGCCGCCCTTCCACACAGTCGGGGCGAAGTCTCCCTCGCTCAGCTCCAGCGCCTTCGCCACGTCGTCCAGTTCGGTGATCACGCCGCGGGCGGCGAACGTGGCGAGCTGGTCCATGTGCATGACCGCGATGTCCGGGCCGTTGCCGCTGGAGACCGCGCCGGGGAGCTTGCTGTAGTAGTCCTCCCACTGATAGGTAATCACGCTGACCGCGATGTTCTTGTGCTCGCTGTTGAACTGCTGGACGAGCGTCTTGAAGATGTCGCCGTCGCCGCCGGTGAAGCCGTTCCACAGCTTCAGGTCGACTTTCGGGCCGGTGTAGTCCTTGCCGCCGTTGCCGGAGGCGCCGGAGCTGTCGGAGCTGCTGCCGCCGCCGCAGCCGCTGAGTGTCAGCGTGGCCGCCGCGCCGAGCCCGACGCCGAGCCCGAGCAGGCGCCGCCGGCTCATCTCGTTCTGGATCATGGGTACTCCTTGGGGGACGGGATGGAGTATTTGCCGGTCACAGCGCCGGCACGAAGCGCAGCAGGTTCCAGGAGGTGGCCGGCAGCAGCACGGAGGCCCGGCCGCCGTCGACAGTGGGTGTGGTGAGGTCCCGGGGCGTGACCCGCTCCGGGTCCGCTTCGGTGTTCGTGGCGTCCGGGTCGGTTCCGGCCGCCACCGTGGTGTGCGCCTCGGCCCGCAGGCCGGGCAGGCCGCGCAGGTCCAGGTCGAGCGGGAGGTCCTGCGGGCCGCGGTTGACCGCGAAGACGGCCAGCTCGCCGCTCTCCTCGTCGTGCACGGCGACGGTGTCCAGCGCGGGCACGTCGCCGTACCGCGGGGTCTCGTAGGTGGGGCCGGTGGGCTCGGTCCGCAGCACGGTGCCGCGGGCGTACCGGGCGGTCAGCGCGAACGGGTGGAAGATGCTCTGCCGCCAGGCCGGGCCGCCGTTGCGGGTACGGATCGGGGCGATCACGTTCGCGAGCTGAGCCTGGCAGGCCACGCCGATGCGGTCGGCGTGCCGGAGCAGGGTGATCAGCAGGTCGCCCACCACCACCGCGTCGACGGCTGTGTAGTCGTCCTCGATCAGCGCGGGCGCCTCGACCCAGCCGCGCCGGTCCAGGTCGGACTGGAGGCGGGACTGGTACCAGACGTTCCACTCGTCGAACGAGATCTTCAGCTTGCGCTTCTGCCGCAGCTTGGCGCCGACGTGGTCGGCGGTGGCGACGACCTCGGTGATGAAGGCGTCCATGTCGACGGCGGAGGCGAGCAGGCTGGCCCGGTCACCGTCGGACGGGTCGTAGTAGGTGTGGGCGGAGATGTAGTCGACGTGCTCGTAGGTGTGCTCCAGCACCGTCGCCTCCCACGAGGCGAACGTGGGCATGCCCCGGTTGGAGCTTCCGCAGGCGACCAGGCTGATCGAGGGGTCGATCATCTTCATCGCGCGGGCGGTCTCGGCGGCGAGGCGGCCGTACTCGTCGGCGGTCTTGTGCCCGACCTGCCACGGCCCGTCCATCTCGTTGCCGAGGCACCACAGCCGCACCCCGTACGGCTTCTCGGCGCCGTGCTTGCGGCGCAGGTCGGACAGCTGGCTGCCGCCCGGGTGGTTGGTGTACTCCAGCAGTTCGAGCGCCTCGGTGACGCCGCGGGTGCCGAGGTTGACAGCCATCATCGGCTCGACCCCGGCCTCCGCCGCCCAGGTCATGAACTCGTCCAGCCCGAACTCGTTGGTCTCGATGGTCTTCCAGGCCAGGTCGAGCCGGCGTGGGCGGTCACCGACCGGGCCGATGCCGTCCTCCCAGCGGTAGCTGGAGACGAAGTTGCCGCCCGGGTAGCGGACCACGGAGACGCCCAGCTCACGGGTCAGGTCCAGCACGTCGCGCCGCAGCCCTCGCCGATCGGCTGTGGGGTGGCCCGGTTCGTACACCCCGCCGTAGACGCAGCGCCCCATGTGCTCGACGAAGGAACCGAAGATCCGGCGGTCCGCCGGCGCGACCCGGAACGCCGGATCGATCGTGAGCTGCGCGTTCGGCACGATGCCAACCTCTCCCTCGCTGCTGGTGCGGGTGACCGCGGTCACTCCGCTGTCAGTGGTTTCTACAACGTTGTAAGCGCTCGTGTAAAGAGGCAGTCGCGTCGTCGTGGCGCGGTACAGTGCGGCCAGCGTTCACCGGAAGGAAGTGCAGTGCGGCACAGGCTCAAGGACGTCGCGGAGCGGGCCGGAGTGTCGGTGAAGACCGTCTCCAACGTCGTGAACGGCTACCAGCACGTGCGCGCCGACACCCGGGCCCGGGTCGAGGAGGCCATCGCCGCACTCAACTACCGGCCCAACCTCTCGGCCCGCAACCTGCGCAAGGGCCGTACCGGTGTGATCGCACTGGCCGTGCCCGAGCTGGACATCCCCTACTTCGCCGAGCTGGCCCGGCACGTCGTCGCCGCCGCCGCCGACCAGGGCTGGACCGTGCTCATCGACCAGACCGGCGGCGGCTCCGAGCAGGAACGCAAGGCCGCCAGCGGCATCGGCGACCACATGATCGACGGCCTGATCCTGAGCCCGCTCGCACTCACCGCCGACGACCTCGCCGCGCTGGCCGGACTGCCCATGGTGCTGCTCGGCGAACGCGTCGACCACGGCCCCGCCGACCACGTGATGATCGACAACGTGGCCGCCGCCCGCGAGATCACCGCCCACCTCATCGGGCTCGGCCGCCGCCGGATCGCCGCGATCGGCTCCCAGCGGACCCCCGAGGGCGCCAGCGCCCGGCTCCGCCTGGCCGGCTACACCGCCGCGCTGACCGAGGCCGGCATCGCCTACGACGACCGCCTGGTGGCGCCCGCGCCGGCCTGGCACCGCGCGGACGGCGCCGCCGCCATGCGGCACCTGCTCACCACGGGGGTACGCCCCGACGCCGTCTTCTGCTTCAACGACACCCTTGCGCTCGGCGCGCTGCGTGCCCTGCACGAGATGGGCCTGCGCGTGCCCGAGGACGTCGCGGTGGCCGGCTTCGACGACATCGAGGACGGTCGCTTCTCGATCCCGACGCTGACCACAGTCGTCCCCGACAAGGAGCGCATCGCCCGCCTCGCGGTCGAGCTGCTGGCGGGCCGCCTGGGCCCCGATCGCGGGTCCCCACCGCGCGAACTGGTGGCCCCCCACCACGTAGCCCTCCGCGAATCCGCCTAGGCCCTGTCCTGTCGATCATGGAAGCCAGATGATGGCGGCGATGAGGACCAGGCTGGATCGGTAGAGGGACGCGCGTTTGGCGTAGCGGGTGGCCAGTTCGCGCCACTGCTTGAGCCGGTTGAAGCAGCGTTCCACGACGTTGCGCTTGCGGTAGACCTGCTTGTCGAAGGCCGGTGGTCGCCCGCCATGGCTGCCCTTGGCGGCCCGGCGGGCGACCTGGTCGCTGCGTTCCGGGATGACATGTCGGATCCCGCGTTGTCGTAGGGCTCGGCGGGTCGAGTCATGCGCATAGCCCTTGTCCGCGATCAGCACGTCCGGTCGCTTGCGGGGCCGACCCGGTCCGGGCTCGTTGACGCGGATAGCGTCCAGCAGCGCCAACAGTTGCGGGTTGTCGCCGGCTTGGCCGGGGGTGAGCAGGACCGACAGCGGCCGTCCGCGTCCGTCGACGGCGAGGTGGATCTTCGTGCTCAACCCGCCGCGGGACCGGCCGATGGCCTCGCCATCTTGCGCACCAGGCGTCGCCGCACTTGTCGGGGAGCCCCCTTTTTGCGGGCGCCAGCGGCATGCTGGTGCGCCCGCACGATCGACGAGTCGATGCTGATCGTCCACTGCACCGGCGTGCCGTCGTCATGCACCTGCGCCGCCGCGAGAATCCGATCCCATGTCCCGTCGGCCGTCCACCGACGCAGGCGTTCGTGACAGGTCTTCCACGGCCCGAAGCGTTCCGGCAGGTCCCGCCACGGCGCGCCCGTGCGCAGCTTCCACAAGATCCCGTTGATGACCTGCCGGTGATCCCGCCACCGCCCCCGCGCACCGCCAGGCTCCGGCAACAGCGGCGCGATCACCGCCCACGCCTCATCGGTCAGCTCACCACGACGCACCACCGGCACATCGTCAACGACCAACCACTACAAGATCGGCAGGACACGCCCTAGTCCTGTTCTTGGCCCCGTCGATCATGAAGTTGACGGCGAAGTCGATCTCCTTGAGTGCCGCCAACTTCATGATCGACGGGGTGGTCCCTCGGGTCGGCCGGCGCGGCTTCAGTCGAAGAAGCGGGCCAGGTGGGAGGAGGGCGGGGCGGGGGCGTCTGGTGGCAGCGGGGTGAGGTCGGCGAAGATCGAGGCGCCGTCGCAGCCGACGTGCAGCGGATACCAGCGCGGCGTACCCGGCGGGCGCTGACCGCAGATGCCCTTGAACGTCTGCACGTCGAGCAGGCGTACGTGCGTCGGGTCGGCCACCGCGTTGACGTGCCGCCACCAGGGACTCATCACGTGCAGCACCCCGCCGGGACGCAGCGCCCGGTGGCACTCGTCGAACAGCGGCAGGAAGTCGATCAGATGCTCGACGATGTGCACCGCGAAGAACACGTCCACCGAGTCGTCGCGCAGCGGCAGTGAGCCGGCCAGGTTGGCGACCGCGTTCACCCCCGGCGCCGGATAGATGTCCAGTCCCAGGTTGCCCGGCCACTGCTTGGTCGCACCGCAGCCCAGGTCGACCACCACCGGCGCCCGCCCGGCCACGCTGACCCGGCACCAGACGCCGAGTACGCCGGACAGCCGGCCGATCAGCTCCCGTACCAGCCGTAGCTGGTCCGGGTCGGCGACCTCGCCGGTCAGGTGCGCCACCCCACGGTCGAAGCGCACCTCGACAGCCGTTCCGCGCAGCCGCTCGTCGTGCCGGACCATGTCGGCCCACGCCTCGGCGAGGAAGCCGTCGGTCTGCCGGAGTCGCTCACCCGAGAGCGCGGTCTGCCCCATCGCCACCATGCGCCACCTCCGGCGGCCCGTTACCCCCGATTCACCCCAATATGCCCCCAGGCACCAAGCCCGCCCCCCGTCACAAATTGATCAAGGAGTTCGTGTCCTGCCAGAGTCGCCCCGCCGACCTCGGTGATCAAGGAGTTCGTGTCCTGTTTCGAGCACGACGTTGACACAAACTCCTTGATCACCGGGGCGGCGGTCGGGGTGTGCGCGCCGATGCCGGCTCCCGTGCCTCCCGTCGCCGTCGATCTGTGAGTGGGGTTGTCAAGGGGTTTGGTGGTGGGTGGTGATGGTGCGGTAGAGCTGTCGGGCGATGTAGCGCTTGAGGCAGCGGGT
>NZ_VISW01000030.1:0-53589 GCF_007827635.1 Micromonospora sp. CNZ296 | reverse complement strand
TCCGGCGCCCAAGTCTGGATCATGTCCCCGACAACATCCGCCACAAATAGAAGATCATGCCCGAGGCCACAACCTCACCAACTGAGACACCCCCTTAGATCACCGGCATGACGGACTGGTCCCAGCTCAGGCATGCCTACGGCGTGGCAGATGACGTTCCGGGTCTGCTGGCGAGGGCTGAACCGGACCCGCGCAGCCCGGTCTGGGGCGAACTGTGGTCCCGGCTGTGCCATCAGGGCACGGTGTACCCGGCAAGCTTCCCGGCGTTGTCAGTCCTGACGGAGATCGCGGGCCGCTGGTCGCCCGCGCAGCGGACGATGCCGCTGGCGCTGGCGGCTGACATCGTGTCCAGCGTGGATCAGCCCTACGGTGATCTCGACCCGCACGTTACTTATCCGTACGAAATCGCTCGACTGAGAGCGCTGACCGAGGAAGCGCTCCGAAGTGCCGGTCCCGATGACGACCCCAGCACCTACGTCTATATGTTGCAGGCGCTGCTGGCGTTCGAGGGTGTCGAGGTCTGGGGCAGACACCTCGACGGGCTCAACGACGAGGAATACGAGGTGGCGTGCCTGCAATGCGATGAAGAGATCTTCGTCGCGTTCGGCCAGTACGGAACGTTTACCACGCTGGACAGCATGTACATGAACGACTCCGGCTCCAAGCGGCTGCCACTGCTGCCCGCTGATCCTGATGACTTGACGGGTGTTGGAAAACGCCTGCACGCTCGCGCGATCGCCGACGACCATCCTGACATCGCCGAGAAGCTGACTTACGTGTTTGGCCGAGCGGACTGCCTGGCCTGCGGCGAGCGCTTCGGTGTTGAAGAGGCCATTACCGCCAGATGGTCCGGCTAGATTCTGTCGATCGCCGTAGCCATATGATGGCGGCGATGAGAACCAGACAGGCGCGGTAGATGCTGGCGCGCTAGGCATAGCGGGTGTCCAGGTCACCCCAGGGTTCGGCTACGGCACCCTCTCCTACGCCTACGCGGTTCTCACCACGTACCTGGACTGGCTGTTTCTGTCGCAGGCGGAGACCGAGCGCCGCCGGTGCCCGAAACGACGGGTATCTACAGACGAGGCCGCCCAGCGGTGCACGACGAGCTCGCCGATCACGCGCTGGGACGCAGCGACTCATACGGTTGGCTGACCACCACGGCGGCGCCGATCGCGGACGACGGAGGTCGGGTGTCCGGCTACAGCCGGCCGATCAGCGGCTGTGTCCGCGGCTCGAAGCGGTACCCGTCGTCCCAGGGGAATCGGCCCTGCTGGTCCGGCCACACCATCTGCTGGAGGCGGACCTGGTCGCGGCCGTAGCGGCTGATCGCCAACCCGGGCATCAGTTCGTCTGTCGGCGGCCCGTCGATGATGATCGCGTCGTAGCCGGCGATGAGGTCGCTGAGGCGTTGTCCGTGGGTGAACCGTTCGGCGGTGTCGTAGACCCGGCGAGCCAGGTCGTTGAGCAGACTGTGGGCGACCTCGGGTGGCAGTCCGGCGGTGATCAGTTCGGGGTAGTCGTGGGCGGTGAGCCCGACGGTGTAGGCGAATGGGGCGGTGGTGACGGTGCCGTCGTCGGTGGGCAGGACGTACGTGACGGCCCAGCCGATGGTGTCGATGATCCGCTCTTGACGCCGGAGGACGTCGTTGATGTCACGCATGGTCGGTGTCTCCTAGGCATTCGGCGCTGGGGGTGGGGTCCGTGCCTGGGTGGGGTGGCTCGACGTCGACGAAGCCCCAGAGGTGTTCCATGACCTGGAGTTGCCAGGTGCGGTAGCGGTCGGCGAAGCCGCGGCAGAGCGCGGGCGGGACCGGGCTGCCGGCGTAGGGCAGCGTCGAGTGGCAGATGATGTATCCCGCGTCGCCGCGCGCCTCGCGCACCATCTGCTGGAGCCGGCCGGGGGTGAGGTGCATCGGGTTGCCGGGCTTGAAGATGCAGGTGGCGCACTCGCGGGCGAGCCGGCGGGTCTTGCGCAGTTCCGGGTCGCCGACGCTGAGTCGGGGTGACCGGTCGACGTCCGGTTCGTCGGCGGCGTCGAACATGTTGTCCATCGTCATGTCCTTGTCATGTGCGGCACGGGCCCGCATCCCTAGGCGTTGGATGCGGGCTCGATGAGTCCGGGTAAACGGAGTTCTTGGGTGCCGGTGTGGCGTGGCCAGAGCTCAGCCAGCCAGGTCAGCACCGTGTCGACGTCGGCGCGGCGCAGCCCGTCGTACGGGTCGACCGGGTGAAGCAGGGTGGGTGCGCCGTCGGCGGTGCGCTGGCCGGCGGTGGTGGGGTCCTTGCCGCCGAACTCGTCGTCGAGGACGGCGAGTGGCCGCCGCGCGATCCACGCGTACAGGGGGCTGAGTTTGGTCTGGTGGCCGAAGCGGACCCCGCCGGCGTGGACGGGGACGTGCGGCCAGGTGGTCGGCAGGCCCAGCCGTGGTGCGATCCATGCGGCGGCGAGGTGGTTCCAGCTGGTGCACCAGACCGGTTGGGCGTGTTCGGCGAGTTCTCGCAGCCAGGGCCCGTGGTCGGGTTTCAGCCAGACGGTGCCGGTGACGTGCCGGCAGTCGGGGGCGGGCCCGTTGTAGCGGTGCGGCCGGTAGCCGAGTGTTTCGGCGTGGGCGGGGTTGGCGGGGTTGAGGACGCCGTCGACGTCGATGGCCACGACGGGGGAGGAAGTGGGGTGCGCGGGTGGTCGGGTGGTGGTCACGGCTGGGCCTGCTCGCTGAGGATCGGGTGCAGGGGCACGGTGAGCCGGTCGGCGGTGCGGCCGGGCCGGTCGGCGGGTTGCCACGTGTCGGCGGCGGCGTGGGTGGGGAAGGGGCCGATGGCGGCGAGCCTGCCGTCGGTGCGGTCGAGCAGCACGAGAACGGCGGTGCGGGCGTCGTCGAGCGCTGGCCGGAGAATGTGGGCGAGGTCGGGCGGGAGGTCGACCCAGCCGGTGGCGGGTAGATCCGTGACGGCGGGGTCGTGCAGCGGCACGGGCCTGGTCACGGCGAGGGTGGTGCTGTCGAGCGCGAGCGTGGCGGCGTGGGAGTGGGCTGCGTCGGCGCCGCTGGTGGGGCCGTGGGCGTCGAGGTCGCCGCTGGTGTGGACGGCGATCAGCGCGTGCGGGTCGCGGATCTCCAGGGAGTCGAGGACGGCGAGGGTGATGGTGTCGCCGGTGCGCATGTCGCGCAGGGTGAGCAGGACCGGCCGTCCGTCCGGGTCACGGTTCCAGGTGATGGCGTAGAAGTGTTCGCTGGTGACGTCGTGCAGGCGCCGCCAGGCGCGGTTGTCGGTGTCGAAGGGGTGTTCGTCGTCGGTGCCGTAACGCATGAGGAACTCCTTGTCGGGCAGCGTCGTAGTCGCGCCCCGGGATCTGGATCGGTCGGGGCGCGATGCATGCACGCTTCGATGGCGAGGGATGGTCAAGTCGCCGGGGGCGGCAGCGATGCCGTTCGGCATCGGGCCCTCCGCGAGATGCGAGTGGGGCCGCCTGTGGCAGCCCCGCGTTCCAGGCCCGGTATGTCGCGGGGGCGCGGTGCGCGGCGCTGCCCGGCAGCGGCCCGGGCAGCGCCGCGGCGCGGGGTGGGACTGGTCGGCTGCCGGCCGGGGTTCAGGCCTGGGTGAGGGCGGTGACGGCGGCGTCGGCGATCGCCGCGATGGCCTCGGTCGGGTCGGTGACGGTCAGGGTGGTGGCGTGGGTGAAGGTGTGCCCCCAGATCTGGTCCGGGTCGGCCGGTTCGCCGTCGGTGGGCGGGTCGGCGGGGTGGAGCCACAGCACGGCGCAGCCGGCGCGGTGCAGGGTGGTGACGAGTTGCTGGCCGGCGGGGATGTCGTCGAGGTAGCCGTCGGAGACGACGGCGAGCATCCGCAGGGCGCGGCCGTGGCGCAGGTCGAGGAGCTGGTCGGCGACCTTGACCGCTTCCGGGAAGGTGGCGGTTGCCAGCTCGGTGCGCATGTGCAGCACCTGCCTCGGGTAGGTGCGTGGGGGCACTAGGACGGTGGTGCGGTCACCGAACCCGATGGTGGTGGTCGTCGCCTGCGCGCGGCGTGCCGCGTTGGCGAAGATCCACGCGGCCGACGACATCGCCTGCGTGTAGCGGGCCATCGACCCGGACAGGTCGACCAGGACAGCCAGGTGCAGGCGGGGCTTCTCCGGAGGCAGCTGGGCGCGTTGCTGCCACGGGGCGGCGGTCGGCATCTGCCCGGCGGCGGTTTGCGCGTCGGCGGTGATGGCGTGGCGGGTCCGCAGCCGACCGGGTGGGATCGGCGAGGGGCGCCGGCCGGGTTCGGGGTGGCGGGTGCGGGCCTGCCGCAGCCGGTTGGCGAGGTCGCGGGCCGCGCGGTGTTCCTGCTCGGTCGGGTCGGTTCGGTCCCACTCGGTGGGTGGGCTGTGCCGGTGGGCGAGCAGCGCCGTCGCGTACTCGGCCGGGGTGACGCCGGCGGCGACGGCGAGGTAGTCGACGAGGGCCGCGGCGAGGCGGCCGGGAAACAAGCCCGGGTCCGGTACGGGGGTGTCGTACTGCTGGTCGGGGTCGATGCCGAGGACCTGACACCACCGGCGGGCCAGGCAGATCATGGTGTCGGCGTCGGTGTCGTCGCAGGTGTGGGCCTCCCGCCAGATGTCGCGTAGCTGCCGCAGGCGTTTGCGTCCGAGGACGCCTGTGACGGCGGCGCGAACGGGGCGGACGTCTTTGCTGGTGACGATGCGGGCGTCGACGCGGGCCAGGAGCAGCGCGGCGAGTTGTCCGGCGTGCCACGCGTCGTCGATGGCCGCGTCGTCGGGGCGCAGGAGGGTTGTCACGACGTGGCGCAGCCAGCGGCGGTCGCCGCGGCGGCGGGCGCGTTGGCGTCCTTCGGCCCGGGATTCCTCGAGTAGGTCAGCCACGGTGGCGAGGATCGGCGGGGTGCCGGGCGGGGTGGTCCAGCGGCTGTGCACGGCGTGCGCGGCGCCGTGCACGAGCAGCCCGTAGCCGGTGGGCACGAGCCGCTTGTGCCGGGCCTTGGCCGGGTCGGTGACGTCGGGGCTGTCGGCGATGTAGGTGGCGTCGACCTCGATCCGGTTGAGGGCGGGGTAGAAGCACTCGGGTGCGTCCCCGGCGGCGCCGGGCGCGACGAGGACGGTGAGGTCGGTACGGCCGGTCAGCAGCGGAACGTGCTGGGTCCACGCCTGCGACCAGGCCCGCCAGTCGGCGGCGCCGGCCGGCGGCGGCGGTGTGCCGGGGCGCAGGTGGGTGTGCGGGTGGGACACGAACGGGGCTCCTTCCAGAAAAGGGGGCGGTTAGCGCTTGCCGAGGGCGAGCGCGGTGATGGGCGTGCCGGTGTGCCGGGACAGGGCGGCGGTGACGTCGTCGCGGGCGTCCTGCGGGGCGATGCCGGCCAGGTTCGCCAGGGCGGCGCTCATACCCAGTTGGTCGCGGACTGTGACGAAGCCGAGCAGTTCGCGTAGCTGGGGCGCCCATACGGTCGTGCCGGCGGCGAGGTCGGCGTTGAGGTCGATCGCGGCGGCCACGACCGGCTTGGGGACGCCGAGTTGGCGGGCGAGGTCCCAGTCGGTGGTGACGTGCAGGTGGACGGTGAACCGGGAGGCCAGGGCCTCGGTGAGGACCGCGCCGTGCACGCCCGGGTTGTGGCCGGCGACGATGTAGAACCCGTCGACGGCCTGCACGGTTTCGTTGCCGTGCGCGGGGATGGTGACGGTGCCGCGGCCGTCCATGGCCGGGTACAGGACTGCCAGGACGCGGGGCGGGATGAGGGTGGCGTCGTCGACCAGCAGCACCCGCCCCTGGCGCATCGCGGTGACGAGGGGTCCGTGGACGAACTCGTAGCCGCCGCCGGGGACCGGGTTGTAGGAGCCGAGGAAGTCGTCGACGACGGTGTCGCCGGTGCCGGCGACGGTCAGCAGGTCGGGGAACGCCGCCTCGACCATCGCGGTCTTGCCGGTGCCGGGCGGCCCGTACAGCAGCACCGGCACCTGCTGGGTGCGCAGCCGGCGCAGTTCCTCGACGTCCCAGCCTTTGCCGAGCCGCCGCGGGTGATAAAGCGTCCCGTTCGGCCGCGGCACCGGCGCGGGCCGGGACTGCCGGCCACCACCACCACCACTGCTGCCGCTGGAGCGGGTGCGGGGCGCGGCGGGCGGGAGGGCGCCGGCGGCGTCGATGCCGGCCTGGGTGATCTGGAACCGGTGTGGGTTGCGGTGGTGGGTGGCGTGCCCGGCGGCGGCCATCTTCTTCAGCGCCTCGAACACCGCCCCGGACGACGGTGCGCCGATCGCCCGGGTGATCTCACCTACCTTGAGAATCTGGTCGGGGTAGTCGGCCAGGTGCAGGGCGACCTTGCGGTAGAGGTAGCCGGACCGGCCGGAGCCCGCCCCGGTGGCGGGAGTGCCGGCGCCGCTGGCCGGGGCCGGGTCGTTCTGCGGTGAACCGGCCGGTGGGTGTGGTGTCGTCATGGGATTGCCTCGATTCGGGGTCGGGCCCGCGCACCCGCCTCCGGGTGCGCGGGCGGTGGGTACCGCACAGCGGAGACGGGCGGGGCCAACCACGCCGGCCCGCGCGGGGCCGGGCAGGTGGGCGACCACACCCCTGGTGCTGAAGGGTTACGGCGACACGTCAGATCGCCGCTGGTACGTGCTGGTCGGTGTCGAGGCCGCGCGGGCGGTGTCGGCGCCGACGATGGAACCTCCGCCAGGCCAACCGATCAAGTCGAATGGGTGCGCGGGTGCGGGAGCGCCGGCTGACTACGTGTGCACCGTGGCAGCGGGAGGTGGTGCTGGCGGCGGGGTTGTGGTCAGTCGGCGCAGCCCCGTTCGCAGCCCTGCGGATCGCACTGCTGTCCCTCGGCCATCCGGGCCAGAGCCAGCCCGTCGTCGCCGTCGAGATCATCGTGGAACGGCCAGCCGAACCCGTCGGTGAACGCCTTGACCTTGGGCGCCCCGTACATCGGGTAGCTGGCGTGCTCCATCGCCGCCACGACGTCGTCGCGGCCGAGGAGCCGGGCGAGTTCTCTCAGCTTGTCCACCGACCGGCTCGCCGAGTTGCCGCGGTGGTCGAGGATCTTCCCGATAGCGAATCGCAGGTAGTCCCGGGCATGGGTCTCGTGGTCGACCCGCTGGGTCCACTCGCCCGGGTGTCGAGGGGCGATGACCTGGCGGGCGTGGTCCAGGTCGAGTGCCTCAACGAGCATTTCCTCTCGGAAGCCGAAGATGTCCCCGCGGTTGGCGCGCAGCGCCCAGACCCGGGTGACGATCTCTTCTTGGGCGCGGATGGTCACTTGTTTCCTTCCTGTCGGCCCACCCGTCGAGGTAGGGCATCGGTGGGTATGCCGGCCTATGCGTTGTCGGTGTCGGGCAGGTCGCCGACGATCCGGTCGCAGACGTACGGATCGACGGCCTCCCAGCACCAGCTGCGGCCCATCACCACGTACCGGCCATCACCGTCCGCGGTGATGCGATCGATGGCGTCCGGGTCGCCGGACAGGGCACGCTGGTCGGCGACGAGGACGTCGCCGTCGAAGGACAGACCGGCCAGCGCTTCGTCGACCTGCCGGTCCAGGTCGTCGGCCGGCACGCCCTGCTCGCGCAGGCTGTCGCGGTACCGGCCGCGGTGGCGCTGCTGGTCGGCGACGATCGCCTCCGCCACGTCGCGGGTGCAGGAGAACACCGCCCACCCGTTCCAGTAATCGATCAGTGTTCCGACGAACCCGACCTCGACCCGGTCGTCGCCGTCGGGCCCGGTGGTGCGCGCCCAGTCGCCGGCGAACACACCGACACCGCCGATCCGGACCCGGTCGGGGTGCAGGTGGGACACATCCGTGCCGGTGGGGCTGGCCGCGAGATGACACAGTTCCGCGACGCGGTCGGTGACGGCGGTGTCGTAGGCGTCGCGGTAGACGGCCATCGCCTCGTCGCGCTGCGGGATGCGCAGCCCGAACCAGCCCGCGCTGTCGCCGGTGGCGTCGGCGAACAGCTCCCACCCGGCGACGTCGACCGACTCTCCCACCGAGGAGAAGCGGGGCAGGGCGTCGAGGATGGCAGGATCGCCGTCGTGGATGCCGACCAGGATCCGGCGCGCGGCCAGGCGGCTGTCACCGCCGGTCCGGGCGCCGATGGTGTCCTGCGCCCACCATTCGGCGGCGGTGCGTCCGGCCTCGGCGCCGGCGGCGCGCATCCGTTGCAGCGCGGCGGCCCATCCGGTGGCCTCCGCAACCGGGTCACCGGTCGGCGGCGGCGGGGTGGTGGTGACCGGTGCGATGCGGTCGCCGGCGTCGAGGCACATCGCCAGCGTCGAGCCGCTGTCCCAGGTGACCTCCACGACGTTGTGCCGCTGGTCGTGGCGGCGGACAGTGCCGGTGTCGCCGGGCCGCAGCAGGGTGTACGGGTCGTCGGTGTGGACCAGGGCGACACGCTGCCCGGCCTCGTAGCTGGTCATGGCGGTCTCCGATCGGTCGACGGGGCCGGTGGAAGGGCCGCCGTCGTCGGTGGCCGCTGACGGCGGGCGGTCGGTGCTCATCGGGTCTCGCCCGCCGTATCGCCCGCCGTGGGTTTCTGCGGTGGCCAGGGCTTGCGGGTGACGTGATCGCCGAACATCGGGTCGCTGGCGACCGAGGAACCGCAGCGGGCGCAACTGGTGACGGTGTCGTAGCCGTAGCCGGCCATGGACGGCACCTCGACGTGGTCGATCTCGTCGACCGCGCCGCAGACGGTGCACACCGTCATCTCCGGACCGCCCCCGTCGTCGGCGGTCGCGGTGACGAACAGGTCCTCGACCGGGTCGAGGTGATGCGCGCTGTGCCGCAGCCAGCGGCCGTGGATCGTCGCCTCGTACACCACCAGCCGCCGCTGGTCGAGGTGCAGCAGATACAGCCACTCCAGGGCCCCGCCGACGTCCTCGCGCAGCGCGCCCCGCCGAACGGTGGCGTCCTGAGCGACGACCGGGTAGCCCAGGCCGGGCACGGGCGGCTGCCGGTCCCAGCGCCGGGGCTTGGGGTTGACGGCGAGGGACCACCAGTCGTGGGCCAGCAGCGCGGCGGCCATAGCGTTGGCGTTACGGCTGAATGTGTCGGTCCAGATCCGGCGCAGCAGCGGCACCAGAACCTCCGGACTCTCACCGAACTGGATCAAACGGGCGGTGTAGCTGCCGCGGAACGCGGCGACACCGATGAGCGTGGGTGTGCTCACGGCCTTGTCCTCCTCAAGGGATGTGCGGATGGGTGGGTTGCGGCGGTCGTCCCCAGGCGGGCCGACCGCCGGAGCTGGGGGTGGATCACGGAGCCGCCGCCGGCATCCGCGATCGGGACTACTGATTCAGGGGCGCGCCGACGGACGCCATGAAGGCGACCGGGTCGACGGCCGTGCCGGAGGTGTGATCACCGAGGTGCACCTCGAAGTGCAGGTGCGGTCCGGACGAGTGGCCCGAGCTGCCGGCGACGCCGATAACGTCACCGGCCGCGACCCGTTGACCCTCGGCGACGGAGGGGCGGGTGAGCATGTGGCAGTAGCGGGTGATCACCCCACCGGGGTGGTTGATGTCGACGTACCAGCCGCAGCCGCGGGTCAGAGCGGGATCGCCGTCGCGGTCACAGCCCCAGTCCCGGCCAGTGCGAACGTCAACGGCGTTGCACCGCACGACGGAGACGGTGCCGGCGGACGCGGCGTGAATCGGGGTGCCCTTGCCCACGATCAGGTCGACGCCGTCGTGCCCGGGACGGCCCGAGGTGCGGAAACCGGAGCCGACATCCCCCTGCACCGGCTGGGCCCAGCCCTGCGCGCTGACCGCCACGCCGCAGGCGGCCGGGCCGGCGCTGGCCCCGGTCAGGGCGGCGACGATCCTGGCGGCGTCGGGTTCCCACCTGGCGTAGGCGTCCGGGTAGGCCGACCGCTGCACCCGTTGGGCGGCCTCGGTCAGTGGCATCGCCTGCCAGCCGTCGACGGCCTGCAACTTCTGGTAGAACTTCGTCGTCGCGTACCGCGGGTCGTGCAGTTGCTCGGGGGTACCCCAGCCCTGGGAGGGGCGCTGTTGGAACAGGCCGACCGAGTCGCGGTCCCCACCACGGATGTTGATCAGGGAGGACTCCTGCATCGCGGTGGCCACGGCGATGACCCAGCCGCGGGGCGGGACGCCGAGGCCCATGCCGACGGTGGTGATGGTGGCGGCGTTGCCAACCTGCTCGGCGTTCCAGTCACCGATCGGACCGATCCCACCCAAAGCAGGGCTGCGCGCGGCCGACGAAGCGGTGGGCGTGACGCTGGTAGCCGGCCCGCACGCGCCCGCCCCGCCGCCGAAGATCAAGGTGGTGGCCAGTCCGGAGCACAGCAGCAGGACGCCGGTGACCGCGAGGGCGATCCCGGACAGCATGCGGGTGGTCATGACTGGACTCCTTCGAGGCAGGGCCGGCAGCGGGCCGGCGGGTCGCGAGGACGGTGAAGGCCACGCGGGCCTGTGGAGCGGCGGCGCGCGGCCTTCGGGCAGGTGCAGGAGTCAGCGGGCGAGGACGGCCACCTTCTCGCCGTGCAGCAAGGGCGCCCCGTCAGGGCCTTTGATGTGGGCGTTGATCCAGATGCGGTAGGGGTGGCCGTCGCGGTCGATGAGGCGTCGCCAGTGGCCGCGGACGACGAACCGCACCCGGTAGTGCCACTTGGGCTCGCCGTCGGGCGGTTCGGCGAGAGGGCTGGTGCGGCGCAGCATGACCACACGGGTGTCATGGCGGATGCTGGCCCGCACAGCACGGCGGCGCGCAGCGCGGTCCAAGGGGGCGGCGGCGACGGTCGCGAGGGGTTGGGCCTGGATACGCCAGAAGGCATAGGCGACAGCGGCGCAGGCCCGCATCGCGGTCGTGGTCTCGTCAATACAGAACCGGCCGTCGGGCGCCGGTTCCCAGTCGCGGTCGTCCCCGTCGAGGACCGGCAGGTCGGGGCGGGGGTCAACGGGCCGGCCGATGGGCATCTCGGTGAAGTCGGTCAGCACATAGGGGCCGAACTGGCGGGCGAGGTCGGGCCGGTCAGCGAGCTGCACACGACGGCGCACCGCCGCCGGGTCGTGCGCGTCGTGGTGGTCGGCCCAGCCGGCGATGGCCCAGAAGGACCGGCCGCTGCTGGTGTTGGTGGTGCGGGCCCAGGTGATCGCCCCGATCGAGGACACCTCACCGCTGACGCCGCGGTGGTAGATCGGTTCGGGAAGGAACAGCACCCCGCCGTCGTCGGGGGCGACGTCGGCGGGAAGCACCTCGCCGGTCAGGTCGAGGGCCGCCGCGGCGGCGGCGATGATCGCGGTCATCGCGGGGGCGATGACGTACGGCTCGCCGAATCGCCACGGGTTGGCGGTGATGGCACGGACCGCGGTGAGGACCTTCGCCATGCCCCCGGAACTGGGGCTGGGGTGGTCGGCGAGACGGCTGCCGAAGAACGCCTGCAGGTACTGCGCCGCGAGCGGACTGCGGTGATAGTCGACCATGCGGGCGCGCAGGTCCACGGCGGTGCGGGCGTAGCCGGCGAGTGTGTCGTTCGGTAGGAAGTTCACGGTTTGCCTCCAGGGTGCGTGCTCAGGCGGCCGACGCCGCCACTGGTGGGCGCCGGTCCAGCCGGGATTCCGGCGGCACCGCGCCCGGTACGAGTGCGGGCCGCATCACAGGTGTCGGCGGATGGGCCGGGGTGAACCAGCCGGTCAAGCGACGCGGCATGGCGGGAACCGCGGCGCGCCCGCGTGCGATCGCGGCCGGACCCGGCGAAGGCCGCGGGGCGACGGTGGCGGCGCGGCGGGCGCGTTGTTCGGCGCGCCGGGCGGTGCGCAGCGCCCAGCAAGGACCCTGCTGTCCGCGGCACTGCAGGTTCGTGCAGGCACCGTCGGGTCCCGGGTGGTGGGCGGCGGCGACGTCGACCGCGAGCGCCCACAGAAGCCTGTCGGTGACGTCCACCGGTAGCGCGGTGCGGTCGCTGGGACGCCGGCTGCGGTCCTCGGGGTGTGCGGGGTGTGCCATGGCGGATGGCCCTTCGGTCGACGGATCTCGGGCATGCACGGTCGCCGCCCGACACGCGCCAGGGCCCTGGGAAATGCTGACGTCCGGACGACAGACGACGACCAGCGCTGATCGACGCTCATCTCTTGATCGAGGTCAAGTCGTGCTGGACGGGGTGAGAGGTCACCGGCCCTCACAGCAGCGAGGGGTCACCGCCCACTTCCTCGACCTGCGCGACGCGGGCGACAAGCCGGGCCCGGTCGAGCAGCGCCCGCCACCGGTGGTCTGCGCGCAATCACGGCGCACGTGGGTGGGGTCGACGGTGGTGAGCAGCGGCCGGGAGACGGCTGGCCGTTGCTGTCGCCGAGCGGGTCGATGAAGGCGCGATGGATGCCGTCGTCGGGCGTCATCGGTGTTGGCGGTTGAGTTCCGGAGCACAACCGGATACGCCGGACGTGCAGCGGTCGAGGCGCGAAGCCTTGCCGGCGGTGGCGACGGCCGACCACCGGCCCAGGTTTGCTACTCGCTGGGAACCGGCCGCTGTGGGCCGGTGACCGGAACGTGCATGAACGTGCGGCTAGAGCTGTAAATGCTGTGAACAAGGGCCATTGCCACGACCGCCTACACGAGGCGGTGCCGCAGCCCACATCGCCCCTCGTTGGTGCATCATGCTGTCTCATGTTCGTGGATCAGCGGCGTTTTCCCTTCCTGGCCGATCTTCGGGCACAGTGGGAGGTCATCCGGGACGAGTGCCTTGCTCTGCCTCGGGAGACCTATCAGCCATGGGTGCAACGCGAGATGTACGGCCAGGGCTGGAGCGTGTACGGCCTCGTCGCCTTCGGGAAACGGATCGAGGAAGCGCTCGACGCGTGCCCGCACACCGCCTCCGCGTTGACGAAGGTCCCTCACCTGACGACCGCTGGGTTTTCTCGAATGGCTCCTGGTACCCACATCAAGCCCCACCAGGGATGGGTGACGACCGTCTACCGCGCCCACCTCGGGCTGGTCGTGCCAGAGGACTGCGCGCTGCGCGTGGGCGACGAGACCCGGCAATGGAGCGAGGGCGAGAGCCTCGTCTTCGACGACACCGTCACGCACGAGGCGTGGAACTACGGCTCCAGCGACCGCATCGTGCTTCTGTTCGACTTCGCCCGTCCCGGCTACGAGGACATGCCGCAAGACGAATTGCCGGCTTCGGTGGCAGGCTTCGTGCGGCGCGGCGGATGAGCGAGACAGGCCGGCCCAGCTCCGCGGCCCTGCTTCATCCTGCCGGTTCGAGGAACTCGACCGCATACCAGGCCACTGCAACACCTGAGGACGTCACGCTACGCGCAGCGCCCTACGCGGTAGACCCAGATGCCGTGTCGTTGGCTGCCCGGACCAGGACTACCTTGCCCCGATGACGTTCAACTTCGGGATCCCCGGCTACCAGCCAGACTGGCGCCACGGAATATCCGACATCGCCAGCCGTCACGCCCAGCGACTACGGGGCCTCGTGGGCCGCAGGCTGACGTCCACCTGGGTGGTCTGGGATGACGACGACGATTCGTGGTTCGCCGACTGCCCGATGGTGCTCGACTTCGATGAGGAACGCCTGGAGATCAACCATCAGAAGTTCGACGACATCTCGATCACCTGGTGCACGATCGACGTGACCCGGGCGCCGGTATGGCCGACATCGGATGGCTTTCGCCTGCGGTGGCGCGACGATGCTCCCGCGTCGTTGGCTGCTCGACACGGGCAGCGCCTGGCGGAGGTGGAGCTCCTGGAGTACGTCGGGGGCGACATGGCGGACGGCAGCGTGGCCCTGGGTCTGCGATTCGCCGATGACTGGCTGACGATTTACAACGCCCTGGACGAGAACGGGATCGAGGTCGGCGAGATCTCCCCGCAGTACCGCCGACACCGTCTGAGCTGAGCGCGACTCCGAAATCGACGGCAAGGTGGTCAGGGGCATAAGCGTGCGAGTTCATGACACGGGTTGAAGCTGAACGAGGACCATCCAGGTGTCACCATCGGCGCGATACGTCGCACGGACCCGGTATTCGCCCGGGCAGAGATCGATCACGAGGTGGTTGTCGGGCTCCAACTCCGCCCCCGGCCACGCCGAATCGAACATCACAACTGGCCCGTCCACCACCCAACGGACATTGTTATCTGCGTCCCAATCCACGCCATCACGTACCGCTCGGCGGGCAGCGCTCACCAGATCGTCTTCCTCGTACGCCGCTGCCCACCGCAGGAACAGCCGTTCCGAGGACAGGTACGTCGTCATTGCCGGCTCGTCGCCCAGAACAAGCGCCTGCCGCTGACCGATGGCGACCACGCCGACGTAACCGTCGATCGCGCACGCCCGGCCGTAGTCCCCCCAGCTCTCCACGGGTCCATCCGTGCTATCAGCGCCGCTCCACAGTGACAGCGCCGATTGCGGGGCGACGAGCAGCGGCCCGCCAGCCGACGAAACCCACGTGTACTGCAATGACCTACCTCCCGTCGTGATCTTGCCAGGCAACGTCGATACACGAGTGCCCGCCGAGACGCGGCAGAACGCTGTCCTCGCGCACGTCGTCGGCGGGCGACCCCCTTCGGTGTCCGTTAGCGGTTAGCGGCGACGCAGGTCCCGCGGGCGGGAACCCGGCGGGGGACCGGTGCGGCTGTTGATGGCGGTGGCGCCATGGACTCCGGCACCGGATTGTTTGGCCTGATACATCGCGGTGTCGGCCTGGTGCAGCAGGGCCCGCGGGCTGACGCCGAGGGCGGCGCTGGTATGCCCGACGCTGGCGCGCAGAGTCAGCGTGTGCGCGCCGAGGTCGACGGAATGGCGGCCGACCGCCCGCCAGGCGGCGCGCGCGGCGGCGGCAACGTCGTCGGGGCCGCCGTCGACCAGCAGGGCGAACTCATCGCCGGACAGGCGCGCGGCGAGGCGCACCGGCCCTCGCAGGGCGGCCAGCCGCCGGCCGACCTCGGTGAGGACCTCGTTGCCGGCCTCGTGGCCGAAGGTGTCGTTGACGGCTTTGAAGCCGTCGAGGTCGAGCAGGACGAGCCCGAACGGGGCATCGGCGCGTGTGGCGCGGGTGAGGGCGGCGAGCAGGGCCCGCCGATTCGGTAGGCCGGTGGTGTCGTCGTGGCCGGCGGCGTAGCGGGCGCGGGCCAGCGCCTGCTGCTGGCGCCACAGCAGCGCTGCGGCGAGGGCGAGACCGGCGAGGACTCCACCGGCGGCGGTGACGATCGAGGTCAGGATGGGAGACACTTCGGACGCTCCTTTCTATGGAAGGAGCACCGGAGGCGGGCGTGGTTCCGGGAAGTTCGACGCCCGCCCCCGGGCTACCGGCAGGGCGGGATCGTTCAGACGGTCGGGTCGGCGAGGGCGAACGTGGCGGGTTTCTCGGCGACCAGGACCGCTCGCCCGGTTCCGACGAGCTTCACGGCGGCGTTGTGGACCGCGCCCGCGCTGGCCTTCTTCGCGCCGGTTCCCTCGTTGGCCCGGTCGACCAGCCTGCACAGCTCACTGACCTTGTACTGCCGGCCGGGGTTGGCCTCGAGGACGTCGAGAATCGCGCCGCGCAGGGAGCCCGACGCCCGCCGGGTAGGGGTTTGTGCCGCCTCGCCCGTCGTTTGCGTGGTCGGCGGTGCGGCCGGTGCTTCCGTGAAGGGTTCACCCGTGGTGCTGTCGGTGGCCGTGCCAGCAGGCAGACCATCCGGTGTGGCCGGTTCGGCGTCCGCATCGTTCGCTGCGGACGTCGCTCCGATGGCCTGGCCGATGCTGTCGGCCGCGATTGACACCTCGAGCTCGGCAGTCGAGCGGGCGTTGTCGTCGCCGTGCTCGGTGTCGGTGCCCTCGGCCTCAGCGGCCGCCTCGGCTACCGCGTCGGCATCACCAGGAGCCGGCGATGCCGATTCCTGGAGGGCGTTCGGCTGCCCGCCGGCGGCAACCTCAACGGCTGGCCGATCGTCGCCGTCTTTGTCGTCAGCCTCCCCAGTGCCCTGCCTGTCGCCGCCGATCGGACCGTGACCGGCGGAGGTACCGGGTGTGTCGGTGTCGCGGGTAGCGGGCTCCGCTGCGGGCTCACCGTGTCCGCCCTGTTCGGTATGCGCGCGGCCGGCGTCGGTCAGCCGCCACAGGGTGGGTCCGGTGTCGCTTCGAGTGGGCTCGGCCAGTCCCGCGCTTGCCAGGGTGCGCAGTTTCGGGGTGGTGGTGGAGTAGCCGAGGCCGGCGTCGGTGGCGATGGCAGCGGCGGTGGCCTCGCCGAGCCGGTGCAGCGCGGCGAGGACCTTCTCGACGCTGGGTGCCAGTGGCGCTGGTGCGGCCGTGTCGGTGGTCGTGCTGGTGGGGGTGCTGGTCATGGGCGCGTGGCCCCCTTTCTCCTGCCCTCGGCAGGGGTTGGTGAGTGAGGCGTGCACTGATGCACGCTTCGGATCGGGTTTTGATCAAGTCGTCTGCCCGGGATGCGGGACTCTGCGAGGCGCGTCCAGGTGTGCCGCCCGGTGATCGCCCGCCGGACGGCACGGTAGGGACCGGGGTCAGTGGGCGGCGTGGTAGGCGTCGCGCACCGCGGCGGGGATGACGCCGCCGGTTCGTGGCTGGGGCAGGTTCAGCTCCTGCCAGTTCACGGTCCACCACCAGGTGCGGATCTCCTGGCTCTGGGTGCGGCCGGTCGCGGTGTCGTCCTGCCGCCGTGGTGGCCGGGGCTGTTTCGGCAGGCGCCGTCCGGCCGTGATGAACGGGCCGAACGCCGCGGCCATCCGGTCGAAGTTGCCGGCGGACAGGTCGATCTCGTAGGTGACGCCGTTGAAGGCGAACTGGTAGGTGGCGACGTCGTCGGTGGAGCCGTCGAGGTCGTCGATGAGGATCGCGGTGGTCTTGGTGGCCACGAGGGCCACCTCCTTTCCTCTCGGGTGGGTTACTAGGCGGGCTGGTGGGTGCCGAGGCCGAGCTGGTGGCCGATGACGGGCCCGCGGTGCACAGCGGCGACGGCGGCGGGCAGGTGTCGGCGTTGCCAGCCGTGCAGGGCGGCGGTGAGGTCAGCTCGGTACTTGCGGTGCTGAGTGAGGGCGGCAGCGAGGCCGGCAGCTTGTTCGATGCCGTTGTTGGCGCCGCGCGCGGTGTGCGGGCGGACGGGGGCGAGGGCGTCGCCGAGCAGAACGGCGTGACCGGCGCCGACGGGCCAGACCATGCGCTGCGGTGGGGTGATGTCGAGGACCGGTACCGCCATCCGGGTGGTGGTGGCGTGCACGACGGCGGCGTGGTCGGCCGGGAGGAGCAGGTCGGCGTGGGTGTCGACGTGGGCGCGGGCGGCGGGGCTGACGTGCCGGGGCAGGGCAAAGACCCGGCGGGTGGGGTCGGCGCCGAACCGCTGCGCGTACTCGGCGCGGGTGCAGTCGAGGTAGAAGGTCCAGTCGCAGCCGCCGGGTACCGGGGCGAGGTTGAACTGCACGCCCGGGCAGGGCTGCAACCGCAGGAAATCCCGCAGCCCGGGCTCGGGGGCGATGTCGGCGATGCCGCGGTGAGCGACGTAGCCCGCGTACCGCAGGGCCCGCTCGGGATCCAGCAGCCGGCGGCCGGTGGAGGACCGGCCGTCGGCGAACACGACCAGGTCGGCGGCCGCGGTGTGGCCGTCGCGGAACCGCAGCACCGGCCGACCGGCCTGCTCGGCCAGGGCGGTGACCGTCATACCGGTGTGCAGGACACCGGCGGGCAGGCGGCGGATCAGCGCCTGGTGCAGCAGCGTCCAGGTGGTGTTCCGCCCCGGATAGGTACGCCGGATCGTCTCGGCCGGCTGGCGGTCGCGGACGGTCATTTGAACGATGGCCTCGGAGTCGTGGGCCACGAACTCGTGCTGGCCGATGTCGAGGCGGTCGAGCACGTCGAGGGCGGGGTGTTCCAGGCCGATGAGGCCGCCGCCCAGCGGCGCGGACGCCGGCGCGGCCTCGAAGACGGTGACGTCGTCGAATCCGGCGTGCAGCAACAGCAGCGCGGTGACCGGGCCGGTGATACTGCCGCCAATGACGGCGATGCTGGGCTGGCGGCCGGAGGACGGCCTGGTGGCGGATCTCATGAGAGGGGTTCCCTTCTGGAGGGCGGGAAACCCGGGCACGGCCGTGCCCGGGTGTGCGCGAGTGCGCGGGTCGCCGGGCATCGGCCAGGTGGTGCCAGTGAGAAGGCGGGTCAGCGACGGTGGACCGCGGACCCAGGTCGGCCGCCTTGATGCGGCGGGCGGATGGAGGTTCGGAAGGCGCGGTGCCGGACGGCGTCCGCTGGTGCGCGAGGTGCGACCGGGCCGGCAGGGCGGCGCGGGAAGGTGTGGTCTCGGCGGGTTAGCGGCCGGGCGTGGTGAACGGAGGCGGCACGGGAAGGATCCGCCGGGCCCGCTGCAGCACCTCGTCGGCGACCGTGATCAGCGGTGTCGCGTCCGGGGGCGTGGACGGGGTCGTGCGGTGCCAGCCACTACCGGGGCTGCTCGCGATGATCGTCCAGGTGAACAGCGGGGTGAGGACCTCAGCGACCGCCGTGCTCTGCGTGGCGTAGCTATCGCGGCAGACCCGAACCCGCAGGACGTACCCGTCGATGTGGTGCACCCGGGTCAGCTCGTAGGTGCCGTGGCCGCGCTGGTGGAACACCTCGTCAACGATCACCGCGACCGGCCCTCCGGGTCGGTGGCGCGGGTCGTCGCCTCGGACGCGACACGGATCCAGGGCCACTGGTAGGCGCCGATGGCGTAGCAGCGGTTGGCATCCGGGACGATGCGGTCGTGCTCGACCCAGCGGCTGCCCAGGCCGTCGTCGTCCTCCCACTCGACGGTGACCTCGTCGCCGTCGAACCGCAGCCGGGGATGCTCGCCGGGCATGTCACCGGGGTAGAGGGCGTCGAGGTGGGCGGCCATGCGCTGCACCGCGAACCGAGGGAAGCGGCACAGCACCCCGGCGCGGGAGAGGGTGGTGTAGCCGGTGGCGACCATGGCGCGGTAGGCGCCGCCGCCGACCACGTCGCAGGTCACCGTCGCCGGAGTCCAGGTGGCAAGCGGCGGGCTGATGTCGCCGCGGCTGCGGAAGACGCGGTAGCGGACGTCGCTCGCCGGGTCCGGGTGCAGCCCGAACCAGCGCATCCCGTGGCGGCGGGCGCAGCGGAGCAGGTCGAGCAGGTCCCGCCGGCCGTCGAGGTGTTCGGTGTGCAGGGGCAGGAATCCGTGTCCGTCGTCAGTAGGGATCGGGTTGCCGGTGGCGCCGGTGGCGGTGTGGGTCCAGGTTTCGGCGCGGACGCGGTGGTCGGCGCCGTCGGCGTCGTACCAGCGGGGGACGCCGTTGGAGGACAACCAGTCACCGTCGATGTCGTGGGACCAGATGAGCGCGGCCTGGTCCGGGACGCCGGCCCGGTACTGCTGCCGGGTCCTACGGTGCGCGCCGGTGGAGGCGGCGTGTTCGGCGAGCGGCAGGACGTCGTCGACGCGGAACCACAGTCGATCGGACATGGCGGGAAACCTCCTGATGTGTGGAAGAGGGAAAGGTCGGCCGCTTCGCTGGCCAGGCTTGCGAGGCGCCCCAGCCCGGGGCGCCGGGCGGTGCCCGCACGGGGCCGGCAGCGAGTCCACGCCACGCTGCTCCGGCCCGCGGGTACGACGACGCGTGGCCCGCAGAAGCGGGTCGGTCGTGGTCCCAGGCGGGCGTGGTTCAGGTGGCAATGGACGTGGCGTAGGGGCAGTGGCTGCATTGGTCGTGGCGGGGTGTGCGTCGCAGGGCTCGAAAAGCCTCAGGGGCGCGGCGGTAGAGCTTGCGTCTGCTGCCAGGAGCCGGCGCGGCGCGGGTGGAGTTGCGTGGAGCCGGTCGGGTCGCCGCCGATCCCCAGGGAAGAAGGGGATGGGCGGTGGTGCCCGAC
This sequence comes from Micromonospora sp. CNZ296, assembly GCF_007827635.1. Classification (NCBI taxonomy): domain Bacteria; kingdom Bacillati; phylum Actinomycetota; class Actinomycetes; order Micromonosporales; family Micromonosporaceae; genus Micromonospora; species Micromonospora sp. CNZ296. Next base: position 33,794 of record NZ_VISW01000030.1, on the reverse strand, counting down.
CGGTTCCGGTGCCGTGGTGCTACAGGGCGACGGCGAGCAGCCGCTGGTCGGTCTCGACGGTGTCGAGGTACCGCATCGCCTGCTCGAGGTAGGTCACCCGGTGAGTCAGGGCGTCGCTCGCGGGTGCGAGCTTGTGCCCGTCCGGCGTGAGCAGGGCGTCGCCGCACACGGCGGTGGTGGCGCTGTAGTGCTGGTAGGCCATCGGGCCTGCCTGGAACATCTCCAGCTCACCTGGGCCGAGGCGGGCGGCGCCGTAGCTGGCCGCGTTGTGCATCCGCATCGCGTTGACGCGGGGTTGCTGGTGGAAGTCCGCCTCGGCCCGCTCGCGCGGGTAGCGGGCGGGGTCCGCCAGGTGACGGGCCAGCAGGGTCGGCCACGGGGTGGCCGGCCGGGTGCCGTGCACGACCTGCTGCCACAGTTGATGGCGAATGCCGGCGCCGACGCCAGCGGCGTGGCGCATGGCGGCGAGGTCGAGCAGCTTGACCGGTCCGCCGGCGCAGTACACCGGACGTCCCTTGCGAGGTGCGACCAGGTCGCGCCGCTGCCACAGCCACATGTCCGGGATGGCCCAGAAGCGGGGCTGCAGGGTGCCGGACACGCCGAAGTGCCGGTCGAGCTGGGTGGCGGTCAGGGCCTGCGACGGCAGTCCGTCGGGCAGGCAGACGATCATGGTGTTGATCGTCGCGGTCTGCGCGACCACCGGGCTGGTGGGCGCCGTGGTGCTGGCGGTGGTGGCCGCAGGGGTGAGCTTGGGGCCCGGGCGGGGCGTCACCGTCGGCACGCGGGTGCCGAAGCGGCTCAGCGGAGTCGCGGCACCGTTGGTTGCGGTCATCTGGGGTTCCTCCTTCGGTAGGGCGCGTTGTCGGGCGCGCGGAAGCGGCCGGCCCACCGGGTACATGGGTCGACTCACGGGACGAACAGGGATGGGTGCAGCAGAGGGCTGCTGGTGGAGCGGGATGGTGCGGGTTCGTGCTGGTGGTGCTGTGCGACCTGAGGGTCGCCGCGCGGCGCGGGCGCCGACCGGCCGACAAGGGCGGGTGGGCGGAGCGCACCGTGAGGTGCGGCGGCGGTTCCCGAGGTGGGACCGGACCGGGTGGAGCGATATATGGGTGAAGGTGGTGCCGATGAAGGTAGCGGCCGGATCTGTCAGCGCCGGCCGCCGTCATGATCGTCAGTAGTGCCGTCGACCTGCACTGTCAGACGACCGCTCGATTACGCGGGCGAGGGACGGCGGGACTGTGAGATCCGGTCGGTCTCACAGCCGCCCACGACGGTGGACGGCTGCTCTGCGCGTGCGGTGAAGGTGAATGTCAGGGCTCCGGGTCGGGGCCGCTGGGGTCGGTGTCGGGGAAGCGGTGCGGGTTGGTGGCCGGGTTGTCCGGGCCGTGGTCGCAGGGCAGTTCGTGCAGCCAGCGGCGCGGCCCGGGGTCGGTGGTCAGCGTCCAGGCAGGCCCGGCGGGGTGCTCGCCGTGAAGGCCGGTGGCCACGGGCATGGCGGTGGGCACCCCGGCGAGGGCGTCGAGGAGGTGCTGCTCGCGGCGGCGGCCGGGGACGCGCAGCAGCACCGGGTAGCGGGGCCCGTAGCGGGCGAGCTGCTCGTAGGCGCGCAGCTTGCGCAGCACGGTACCGAGGGGTTCGGTGCCATTGTCGTGTTCGAGGAAGAACCCGACGGTGCGCCCTCCGGCGTGCCAGATGCCGTGTCCGTCGGGCTGGACACCGGTGCCGCTGCCGGCGGCGTAGGACGCGGCGGCGAAGGCGGCGGTGGTGTGCTGTTCGGACCACCACCGCGCCAGCCGGGCGTTTTCGTCGGTGCGGGCGTAGCCGAGCAGGTCGATGAACAGCTGGTTGGTGCCGAGCAGGTGGGGCAGGCGGCGGCTGCCGATGATGCGTTCGGTGCGGTCGATGCTGGTCCGGGGAGCGCGGACGCCGGCGTGGTTCGGGTCGTTGAACTGGGTGGGGTGGACCACGGTGCCGAGCGGTCCGAGGGTGTAGAGGTACTGGCCGCTGCCGGTGGTGACGTCGGCGAACCGGCTGACCGCCTCCATCTGGTGCAACTGGGCGAGTCGGAGCCGGGCCGAGCGACGCGATGGGAACAGCGCCGTAGTGATCTGGTCGGTGGACAGCACGTAGTGCTCGGCGAGCCACCGCAACAGCTGATGATCACGGGCGGTCAACCGACGAAGCCGGTCAAGACGAGCAAGACGAGACGACGACCGGGACCCAGACGAAGAGGCGGAGGAAGAGGCAGAAGCCGAGCGGGAGACGGAGTTGTTGGTGGACACGGTGGATGCTCCAAGCGGAAGAGGAGTCCCTCCGAGGGAGGGTGTCTGAGTTCGGTGAGATGGTCACCGGAGGCTGGACACGGCCGGTGAGCGGCACTGACAGACCCGGACGGCCGGATCTGTCAGTGCGGTGTGATGATCGGTGGTGAAGGGCTGGTGAAGCCCGCACGGAAGGGGCGACCGGGACTCGGTCGACCTCGGTCGACAGATCTGTCGATCTCGCGTCAACCGTCCTGCGGCGTTCAGGTGTTCGCCTTCGGAGCGCTCTTGCCACGGGACCGGCGGTTGTCGTCAGGTCGGGCCGAGAACCGGTCGACGAGGTCGTCGATCGCGCTGGTGTCCTGCGCCGGCACCGCCTCCGCTGCGGCCTGCCGGATCACCGTCGCCTCACCCACGACCGGCTTCGGCGGCCGGGTCTTGAGGGTGAACGCCGGCGTCTGCCGCCCACCGACGACGAGGCGCCCGGCGGCGGTGTAGGCGTCCAGGTGCGTCAGGTCGTGCTCATCGAGCTCGGGCAGCGTGTGCCGGGCGAGCACGCGGGCGTCCTCCGGGGCGACGGAGAAGTACAGCTTGTTGCGGGCGTTCGCCGACGCGGCTGCCAGTAGGTCCTTCGGGAACTGGGCCAGGTCCTGGTGCGCGAGGACCATCGACAGCCGGTACTTCCGCGCTTCCGCCAACATCGAGTCGAGACTGTTGGCGAGGGTCAGGAAGTTCTGACACTCGTCGATGATCAGCGTGGCGTCCCGGCGTCGGTCGGCGGGCACGCTGGCGCGGGCGGTGGCGGCCTGCCACACCTGGGCCAGCACGAGGGAGCCGAGCAGCTTGCTGGTGTCCTCGCCGAGCTGGCCTTTCGGGATTCTGACGAGGAGCGCACCGCCGTCGAGGACCTTGCCCATGTCGAAGCTGGACCGGGGGTAGCGCATGGTGCGCTTGACGAAGTCCCGCAGCAGGAACGCCCGCAACCTCGCGAGGACGGGACCGATGACCTGGGAGCGCAGGGCCGGGTTGAGCTGGTCGTACCACTGCCAGAACCCGGACAGGCCGGCCGGGTCGTCCAGGCCGACGGTCATCGCGCTTCTGAACTGCGCGGAGTTGAGCAGGGGCGGAATGTGCTGGAGGGTGACGTTGGCGTGCCGCAGCAGGGTCAGGCAGGCCACCCGCATGACGTCGTCCATCCGCGGCCCCCACGCCTTGGCGAAGATGTTCCCGAAGATCGACACGAGGTTGTCCACGACCAGGTCAGGGTCGTCGCCGGACAGCGGGTTGAGGGTGGGCGGGTTGGGCTGGTCGGGGTCGAACAGCACCACCCGCCCGGCGACGCTGGCGGGGAGCCGGTCGAGGATGTCGAGGACCATGTCGCCGTGCGGGTCGATGACCACGGTGCCCCGGCCGGCTCTGATGTCCTCGACGGCCATGTTGACCAGCAGGGTCGTCTTCCCGGAGCCCGTCGACCCGACCACATGCAGGTGATACCTCGCATCCGCCACGGACAGGGCCACCGCGTGGCCACCGACTTCGGCGTCACCCAGAACCTTCGTGGCTCGGCCGCCGGTCGGTACCGCCACCGGGGCGGGCATGGACTTCGCCCGCGCCCGATCCAGCCCCGGCACGGCCAGATCCCGCGGCAGCGCGGCCAGGACGGCCAGCTCGGGGGTGGAGGCCAGGAACCCTGATCCGAGCCGCCGGGTGGCCAGCACGGCCACCGGCTGCGCCATCCGCGCCCGGTGCGCGATCCGGTTGCGGCCGGCGTACACGGCGAACGACGAGGCGACCGCGTCCGCGATACCGCGTAGCCTGGCCTGCGGCCGGGACCCACCACGGTGGTTGTTCTTCGCGACGGCGTAGCGGATACCGATCGTCCACAGCGGCTGGGCGGTCTTGTCGAGGATCGCCCGCACGTCCCGCTCCACACCGGGATCCCGGCGGCCGGCCGGCTGGCCGCCGCTGCGGGTGGTGGTGCGGCCGGGAAGAAACGCCTCGATCAGCCACAGCAGCGGCGCGGCGGGATCGATGGCCGGTACGGCCGTTTTGCCGTCGCGGAGCCGGCCGGCGGCGCGGCGGGCGCGTGCGGCGCGGCGGGGGGCGGCGGGGCGGGCGAGGATCTGCACGCAGGCGTACTCGTCCGATTTGAGCTGCGACCCGGCGGACATCAGCGCCCGCAGCGGGTCGTTGTCGTGGTCGGTGTTGATCGGTAGCCACTCCGCGGCGGTCGGGAGCAGGTGGCCGCCGACGGCGGCCGGCATGTCGAGTGGGATCGGCCACGGGGCCTGGTCGTCGGTGGTGCAGGCGGCGCCGGGCCAGGCGGCCCGCACGGCGGCCTCGACCGCCCCGGCCGGCACTGTGCCGGGCACCCAGATCGAGATGAGGAGCTGCCGGCCGGTCCAGGTGTACTGCCACACCACGTGCGGACTGCCGTACAGCAGCCGGCGCGGGCGCGACGGGGTGAGCGTGCCGTGCAGGTTCGCCCACAGCGCGGCGGCGCTGTGCGGGTCGACCTCCGGTGGTGGAGCGACCGTGACCAGGCGGGCCCGGTCAGCGTGGCGACGATGCCGCCACCCGTCGAGCAGGTGGCGCCCGGCGACGGACGCGACCAGCAGGGCGGCGGCGACTGCCAGGAGCCACGGCCGGTCTACCACCCATTCGGCGGTGTGCAGAACCCAGCGCGCGGGCGCGTTCGGCGGGAGGATGACACCGGCGTCCGGCCCGGAAGGACTGGGTGCCGGCGGCGGCGATGCGACAAGGGGCGGTGTCACAGGTCCTCCTCCCCGTCGTCGAGGTCGGCGAGGTCGGACGGTGTGGTGGTTGCGAGAAGATGTTCGGCTTGCGAGGAGATCGACTCGAACGCGGTCCGGTTTGTGCCGGAGATCAGCAGGCCGTGCCCGACCCGGGCCGACAGCAGCATCCGTCGTTCTCCGGCGGTCAGGCCGAAGGCGTCGGCGACCTGGTCGATGGCCTGCGGGGCCTGCTTGAGCAGCACCTGCGTGGCCGCATTCGCGACGACGGCGTGGCCGAGGTCGGTGCCGAGCACGTCGGCGACGTCCTGGGTGATGACCGACAGGCCGGCGTTGCGCTTGCGGCCGGCCTTGCTCATCTTGAACAGGAACCGGGCGCCTTCCCCGTCGCGCATCAGCAGCCACGCCTCATCCACCACAACCAGCCGCCGCGCCTGCGGCGAGGAGGTGGTGCGGTACTGCCGGGGGAGGTCGACCTGCCGCCAGATCTCGTCCAGCGCGAGCAGGGTGCCGACGGTGCGCAGTTCGTCCGGCAGGTGCCGCAGGCTCCAGACCACGAGGTGCCCGTCCGGGCGGGTCGTGGTCGGTGAGTCGAACAGGTCGGAGAACGACCCGGCCACCCACGGCGCCAGCCGGGCGGCGAGTTCGTGGGCGGCGCCGTTGTCGTCGGCCCGCAATGTCGCGGCCAGATCCTTCAGCAGGGGAGCGGGCCGGTGGTGGGTGGCCGGGTCGGCGGTGATGCCCGCCTGCCGGTACACCTGCAGGATCGCCCGGTCCAGGGCGGCGCGCTCGGCGGGCGGCGGTACCTGCCCCAACAGGACGCTGATCAGCGTGTGGAGGAACAGGCCGCGGCGGGTGAGCACGTCCGGGCGGCCGTCTCCGGCCGGCAGATCCAGGGGGTTGATCTTCACGCCGGGTGCGCCGAGCCGCACGATGGTGCCGCCGACCGCGTCGGCCAACCGGAGGTATTCGTCCTCGGGGTCGACGACGGCGACGTGGACCCCCTGGTACAGGTTGCGCAGCACGTCGAGTTTGACGAAGTAGGACTTGCCGGCGCCGGAGCGGGCGAGGATCACGCTGTTGTGGTTCTCCTGCGCCCACCGGTCCCACCAGACGATGCCCTGGGAGTCCGGGTTGACCCCGTACAGCACCCCGCCGGTGGTGGCCGGGTCGCCGGGCAGCGGCGCGGGCAGGTCCGCCGACGCGAGCGGGAACGCGGCGGCCAGGGCTTGGGTGTCCATGGTGCGGCGCATCTGCAGGCTGTCGGTCGCAAGCGGCAGGGTGGTGGTCCAGCCGGGCAGGTGCCGCCACGTCGCGGGCTGCACCTCGATCAGGGTGGACGCGGCCGCGGCCTTCACCTGCGCGCACGCGTCGAGGAGCTCGGCCTCGGTGCGGGCGTGCACAGTCAGGTACAGGCCGACGCGGAACAGCTTCGCCGCCCCGCGGGCGAGGCGTTCGGCGAGGTCGGCGGCGTCGTCGGCGGCGGCCTCCACGGACGGGTCGGCCAACTTCCCTTTCTCGGCATCGGCCCGCCGGGACGACTCGAACCGGGCGCGTTGGTTGCGCAGCCGGGACGCCGCTACCGGGGCGGGGATCGGGTCGATGTGCAACGCGAGGTCGAGGCGGCCTGGCCAGGACAGCAGCGGCTCCAGCCACGCCGGCCCGACCTCGGCCGGATACCCGGTCACCACCAGCGTGGCGGCGTAGCCGTCCCCGACTCGCAGGAACCGGGGCGTGACCTCCACCGAAGCCGGTGCCACCGCCGCCGCCAGTCCTGCGGACGGCGGGCTGGCGCTGGGGTTGTCGTCGTGCGAGGCGCGTCGGCGCCTGACGAAGATCACGATGTCCTCCTGGTGCGTGGCCTCCTGACCGGAGGTCCGGTGATGGTGGTGTGGGGGGCGGCGAGTCCGCCGGGGCGGGGCGGCCGGTACGGGTCGGCGGCGGCGGCCAGGGCGGCGGTCGTCGCGTGGCCGTCGAGGGCGCGGGTGGTGACGCCCAGCCCGGACAGCGACCGGACCGTCTGGTCGGCGCGGCGCCGGGCGGCGTGCTCGCTGCGCTCGCCGCTGGTGGTGCGGGTGACGATGAGGACCTGCCGGCGCAGTGGGTCCCGCCGTTCGGCGAGGTCGTCGAGGAATCGGGCGTGGTCGGCCGCCGCGTCCGCGAGAGCCGGGTGCGGCATGGCGTCCGCCGCCTGGGCGAGGGTGCGGGCGGCGGAGTGCAGGTCGACCGGCTGCGCCGACACCACGATCTGCGTCGGCGTCGACAGCGAGTTCAACCAGCGGCCGAAGGTGCCGACCAGGGCGGCCTGCTCGTCGGCGGTACGCAACGCGAGGTTGACGCTGGTCGCCGCGACCATCGCCGCCTTCACACCGCCGAGGCTGATCTCCCCGTGGTCGTCGATGGCGTCGGCGGGCAGGTTCAGCGGGGCCGGCAGCATTACCTTCGACGCCGGGGCCTGCACCCAGTCGGGTGTTTTCGCGGTGGTGTCGGTGGTGGACAGAGCGCGTGGTGCCCGGGAGTGGCGGACCGCGGCGGTCAGCCACATGTCCATGGGCAGTCCGTCGCGGCGGCCGACCGCGAGGCCGAACACCAGGCCGCCGAGGACGACAGCGGCGCCGAGTAGCACCGGTGCGGGCACGATCGCGTGGAGGGCGCGCCAGGCGCCGTAGAAGATGACGGCGGCGACGGCGAGGATCGCGAGTTGCCGGAATGTCAGCCCGTAGAGCACCTTGTCCGGCGCGTCCACGTCGGCGGGCATGCGGGCGGTGACGGCCTGTTCGTCGCGGCGGTCGCGGTTCATCGCCGCACCGCCCCCAGGCCGGGGACGCGCAGCCCGCGGGTGAGTTGCTGGACCACGACGACCCGCACGACCGCGCCGACCGGGTTGCCGCCACGCCCGCCTGTGCCGCTCGTGGCGTAGCGGCGCATCAACCCCGGCACCTTGACCGTGGTCCACAGCAAAACCATCACGACGAACAGGTTGAGCACTCCGCCCGGTTCGACCGGCAGGCCCAGCAGCGGCAGCATGGCGCTGGTGTCCAGCAGCATCCACTGGCCGGCGAACAGCACGAACGCCTGCACCACCGGGATCGCCAGCATGGCGACGTACGACCGCCACCACAGGCGGGCCACACCCTCTGTTTGCGGCAGGGCGTGGCACGCGAGGGCGATCGGCGCGACCGCGGTGAGCACCAGCGCGACCGCGAAGCGGACGATCACACTGCAGGCCGTGGCGGCGAGCAGGACAACGATGATCGCCAGGCAGACGACGAACAGCAGACCGGCGCTCTGCTCCCGTGCGGCCATCAGGTGGGTCTTGACGGCGTCGAGGGCCCCGTCACCGTTGAAGTCTTGCGCGGTCAGGGCGGTGGTGAACGCGTTCGCGAACTCGATCAGCGTGCCGGCGATCAGCTGCGAGAAGTGGGCGGTGACGAACCCGACCACGCACCGCGGCAGGAGATCCTTGACGGTGTAGCGGGCGCGTTCGTCACCGCCGGCGACCATGGTGAGAACGCCAGCGGTGACGAACGCCAGGACGAAGACGGTGTCGACGATCCAGACCGACCGTCCGGTGAGGGCCTGCACCTGCGGCAGCGCGGTGACGTCCGGGGTGATCAGCAGCGCGCGGGTGATCGCGGTGATGAGCCCGTTCAGGCAGTCCAGCAGCAGACCGGCGAACCAGTCGAGGATCTGGTTGAGCGCCCAGGCCATCGTCAGCCTCCGACGATTCCCTGAACGACCCTCAGCAGGACGGGCGCGAGCACGGCCAGGCCGTAGCCGATCAGCGCGTTCTTCAACGCGCCCTTGGCCTTGTCGACCTGGACGGGGTCGCCGCCGGCGGTGGCCCAGTACACACCGGCCAGGACCAGGAACAGGGTGGCGACGGCGGCCAGGATGCCCATCACCCAGGCCTGCAGGTTGGCGATGACGGTGGGCAGGTCGTTGACGGCCAGGATGACCGGCTCACCGGCGTCGCCGTAGGCGACGGCGGGCACGGCCAGCATCCCGAGGGCAGCCGCGGCGGGCGCGGCGACCCGGGCGACGCGGCGAAGCGTGGACAGCGCGATGGTCAGAGCACGAGAACGTGCCCACAACGTGGGGAACATGGGTGGCTGCACCTCCCGCACCGGCTCATGGCCGGCGCGAATAGTCGAAGCGGCGGTCGGGGAGCCGCCGCCGGGCGCGGGAGACACATGCCGGACAGGGGAGCGCGGTGAACCTCGGGAGGAGCTCGTCCTCCCGTTCGGGTCAGCGGCGATCGATGAGGTGTCAGCGCATCAACGTGGCGCGGCACCCGAGGCACCCGGTCCCGTGTCAGCCCTATGTCCCGGCCCGACGGCGGGCGAAACCAACCTCCGCGTCACGTCGTGCTGGCGCCGGAGGAGTTCCGCACCCTCAAACCGGCGTTTGTGAGCCGTGGCGAACACCTGCCTGTCCCACAGCGCTCCGACACGACCTCACAAACCTCTAGCGGCCCTGGCCAGCACGCCTTTCCGACGCTGGTGACGGAGCCGCCCACAGCGTCGGCGCCGGAACCTCACAGCAGCCTCCTCGACATCCCCTGGACGCCGCTGTGGGAGTCCCGACAGCCCCCGCCCACGGGCACGGCGGTTCGCCGCCGTACCAGGGGATGGATGGGGAACCGGTCGCCGATGCGGCACGGCAGGCTCGCCGCACACGGTCGCGGGCCCGACCAGATGGTCGGGCCCGCGTGGGGGCGCTCTACGGGGGATGGCACCTCAGGCGGCTGCCAGCGTCACCCGCGCCGCGGCCGGTCGCGGACCAGCACCGCGGGCGGCCCGAATGTGTTGTCGTCGCTCGGCCGCCGCGGCGAGGTCCTCCTGCACCCGCGATGAGAGCACCTCGGTAAGGAACCCGGCGGCGAGCGCTTCGGCGATGCGCACGTCGATGCGTTCGACGCGCCGCCGCAGCGTGTCGACCTCCACGCCGAGCCGTGCGGCGATGGGTTCGATGGCCCGCCGGCCCAGCCGCAGGTCGATGTAGGGCTGCTCATCGCACTCATCGACGATGCCCACCTCGACGGCGCGGCGTACGAGGAGGTCCGGATGCCCGTAGGGCCGCTTCGGAGTACGCGGGCCGGTGACGTGCTCGAGGTCGTCCACCGGCACGGCCTCGGCGCCAGCACGCTGCCGCAGTTCATGGCCGGCCCGCCACGCGGCCATGCACAACGCCGCGTACGGCGCCGGGCGGGCCAGGTCAACCCGGTCGCGCAGCGCGGTCAGGAAACCGGTGAGGATCTCGGCGTCCAGGTCGTGGGCGTCGCCGGCCCAGCCGGTATGCAGCTGGCCGGCGTAGCGGCGCAGCGCTGGCATCGCCAGGGCGACCGCGGCGATGACCCAGGCCGGCCCGTCGAGGCGGGCGCGGCGGATCAGCTCCCGCCACACCACGTCCCGCACCGAGTAGGCGCGGGGATGCCTTAGCAGCCACTGCCGCAACGCCGGCAGCGCGATGACACCCCTGGGTAGACCGGTGTCATCACCGAGCTGCCCGACAAGCGAATCGAGGTCCAGGGACAACGGGTCGGGGTCGCAGGTCAGGTCGGCGAACGCGGTGTCCACGGCGTCCAGAGGCGAGTCGGGCCAGCCGGTGGCGGAGGAGGTCATGTCCGGAACTCCCATGTCAGAGACGAATGTCGATGACGGGCCGAAGCGGCAGCCGGCACGCCTGACCGCCATTGCGCCACCCCGGCCTCACGGACCTCTGACAACGCAGGCTGGCCGACATGGACACCGGGTCGACGCCATCAGTCGCCTCTCGCGACACCACCGCTCACTGACGATCGACGTCGACGTCCACCGTTCTGATACGCCACGCTGACCTGCGCGCTGACACGACCAGAGACGGACGGACATGCTCCGCAGCCGCGGCCGGATGAGAGGACGCGCCACCGCGGCGCTGGCCCGACGACGCCTCCCAGCCCGTCTCACAGTGCCTGACAGCGAACAGTGACAGACCGCGATCGGCTGGACGCCCCGCCGCCTGTCGGCGTCCACGGGGCGTGGGGTGCGCCGGCGTGCCGGCTGACAGCGTCCGTCCGCCGGGCCGTGACGGTCTGACGAGCCGCCGTCCGAATGACAGCTTCGGAGCCGGTGCCCTCGGTGGCGCCGCTGCTGTCCGGGGAAGTCGGACAGCGGTCTGACAATGCCGGCCAGCACTCCGTGTCATTGGCGTACGCCGCTGGTGTGGCCGAGGTGGCCGTGACACTGGGCGGCTGACAGAACTGGGTCGATCGTCGGCTCTGGCAGCCTCCCGATATTGATCCGACCCATGGAGTCGGCGCCCGCGTGAACATCCCGGAGCCCCAGGACAGCTAAGCGGACGGGAACCGGCTGTCAGAGATTCGTGAGATGACCGTGAGAGGGGCAGGTGTTCGCCACAGCTGACAAACACCGGTTTGAGGGTGTCAGCGCACCACGGCGCGGCGCGGAGCCGACACCACATGAGCGAGCACACGCCGCAGCACCACAATCCGCATCCCGATCCCACCGTCGACACCGGCCCGCTGGCCGAGGTCGACCCGACACCGACCGACCTGGTCGCCGGCGACCCGCCGGTACCGCTCACCGTCTGGCGCACCGCCCGCACCCCGGGCGACGCCAGCCGCAGCATCGGCACCCGACTGGCCGGCCGCCTCATCGCCGCCTACAGCCGCCCCGGCGAGGCGGTCGTCGACATCACCGGCGACCACGCCCTCACCCAGGCCTGCGCTGCCGGGGCACGCCGTCACCGCCCCGCGTGGTTCACCGACACGTCCAGCCTGATCATCGGCCCAGCCACCGTAGCCCCGTCCGCCGGCACCACCGGCGACGCGGAACCGGGGGAACAGGACGACCTGCCCGAGATGGGCGCCTGGTTCGGTGACGATCTCACCGACCCGCAACTGCACCCACCGACCGACACGGCGGCCGACCCGCCACCCGGCGGCTCCCTGCAGCAGGCGACCAGTCTCGTGGTCGCCTGCTGGCCCCTGCACGAGCACGCCGCCGCCAACCGGGTCCGGCTGGCGTGGCTGCTGACCGCCTGCGCCGCACTGCTGCAACCGGGCGGCTGCCTGATCCTCGTCGTCACCGTCCCGGCCGGCACCACCACCGGCCCGGAAGACTTCTCCGGCGTGGTCCAGGCCGCCGCCGGCGTTGGACTGGGCTACCTGCAGCACCTCGTCGCCGTCACCGCCGACACCGACGGCGACGCGTTCGTTTACCACGTCACCGACGAGGAACTGCTCACCCTCACCACCACCGACCAGCGGTGGCAGCTGGCGCACCTGCGAGTCCATGCGGACCTGATGGTCTTCAGCCAGGCCCAGAGCCAGCGCGACGCCCCGCGTCGACGGGGCGGGCGCGAGGGCGGTGGTGGCCGTGGCTAAGCACCGCGCAGACACCGTCGGCGACCCCGACGAGCAGAGCACACCGACTGCCCCCTTCACCATCGACTCGATCGGAGGTCATCGGGCTGCTGCCGGCCCGGAGGGCCTGTCGGTGTGGGCGACCGCGCAGGCCACCGGCCCGGTCCAGCGCCGCGGCCGGTACGTCCGTGAGTCGGTGCAGCACCCGGCGCGGATGCTTCCCGCGATCGCCGCGCACGCCGTCACCGCCTACACCCAGCCGGGGGACTTGGTGCTGGACCCGATGTGTGGGATCGGCACTACCCTGGTCGAGGCGATCCATTCCGGCCGCGACGCGATCGGCGTGGAGTACGAGTCCCGCTGGTCCGACATCGCCGACGCCAACATCAAGCACGCCCACACTCAGGGTGCGACCGGCCGGGCCGGCGTCATCCGTGGCGACGCCACCCGCATCCTGTCGCTCGTACCCGGGGCCCTGACCGGGCAGGTCGCCCTCGTGGTGACCTCTCCGCCGTATGGGCCGACCGTGCACGGCCTGGTGCGGCCCGGCGCCGACGGGGTGGCGAAGTTCGACAACGCCTACAACGACGGCACCGACAAGGGCAACCTCGCCTACCGCGACCTCACCGGGCTCGCCGACGGGTTCGCGCAGATCCTCGCCGGCTGCCACACTCTCCTACGCCCCGGTGGGGTCGTCGTGGTGACCGCTCGGCCGTGGCGCAAGCACGGCGAACTGGTCGACCTGCCGTCGGCCGTCATCGGCGCCGGCATCCGGGCCGGTCTCACCCCCGTCGACCGGTGCGTGGCGCTGCTCGCCGCCGTCCGCGACGGCGGTCTCGTGGCCCGGCCGTCGTTCTTCCAACTCCAGGCCGTCCGTAAGGCGCGGGCCGCCGGCACCCCCATGCACCTGATCGCGCACGAGGATGTCCTCGTGTTCATCAAGAGCCAGAGTTCCGGAAGTTCCCGCGAACCCAAGTGTTCTCACGGGGAACCCAAGGCGCGGTAGCGGGCTGCCTCATTCCTGTGCTGCCGCCCCGTGCGGCGCTGGGCGGGTCGGTCCGCCGCCCGTGGTCGAGACGTCACGGTGGGTGGGCTGACTCGTTTCCGTGCTGTCGCCCTGGGGGCTGACGAGGGTCTTGTCATGTCGTCCGCCGCCGTGTCGATCTGCCGGCGTGACGTAGTTGAAGCTTGGTCCCTATCTCCCGATTGAGGCACGTCCGCCGGGTTTAGCCGCGGCGCCGCGGTCCCCACCAGGGCAGGATCGGAGGAAGATCACGCAGCGGGTTCTTGGGAGGCTTGGGCATCGGCGATTCGTCATCGTCGCCGTCCCACCGTCGACCGTACTGATCGGGCAGGTTCCCCCAGCCCCAGTACGGCGTCGGCTCCGTCGGGACGAAGCCGAGCTGTTCCAGCGGATCGATCCGCTGTTCATCGACCGTGCACAGGTGCGCCCAGTCGTCACCCATGTCGAAGACGTAAGCGAGCTGTTCACCTGGGGTGAGCCGGCTCAGCTTGGTCTTGTCGCTGTCGACAGCACCGTCCGGGGCCTCTTCCCGGACCTGGAACGAGCAGACCGGTGTCTCGTCGGCAAGGGTGAACAGGCGCAGGTGTGCCAGGTCCCATCGGCCGAAAGCGTCATCGATCGCCGCGCCGAACTGCTCAAACGTATGCGTCCGCGCCGCCGCGAAGATCCGCCCTGGGCGAGGCCAGAAGTCCTCGCCACGGCCGGACACCAACTCAACCCGGATCGACAACCACGTCCGCGCCACCGCACCGCCTCCGTCACCAGCTGCGCAAAGAACGCTACCGGCGGCACCTCCCTCGGAGGCCGCCGGGGGCCAGAAGCCCAAGCTTGACATTGGAGCGACAAGACATCTCCAAGGCCGGCAGACGCGCCGCCATTAGCGGTGTCCATAGCAATCTGTCGACAAGCGCCACCCACGCTGTTCGCGATCTTCGACCGCCCCTCGTGTTCGTGGAAGACGTCGCCGCCTCCGCGCACGCGGACTCGACGTCGTTCACGCTGACCTGGCCACGCTCGGGTACGAAACGAGCCGGCTATGCCTGTGCATCCGACGCCCGCACCGACGGGACCAGCTGATCCTGCTCGCCACCGGCGGCGGGGGAGCAGGTACTCGCGCTGCCCACCCTCTGCGCCCGCGAGGGTAAAGGACCCGAGCACCCATCACGGCTGCTCGACATCACCGAACCCCCACGGCACCCGCCACCTCCCACCAACCCGATTTGCCAGCGACAGCAGAACCAGCGGCCACCGAGTCGGCCCCGACTTCCGCCCAACCCTGTCCGGGGTCCTGCTGCCTAGACCCCGCGCCTCCTGATGCCAGAGGCCCCGGCCACCACCGCACCGGCGGATCTGGCCTGCGCACCACCGTCGCTCACCCCACCACCACGCTCGGCGCACCCCGCATCCATCCAACCCGGACAAGGCGGCCAACCCGTCCTGGCCCCACCGTTCGTGGCATGGCTCATGGGCCTGCCCGACCCCTCGGTCACCCGGCGTTCGCCCTGCCTCGCACCGTCGCGCTACGGGTTCTCAGAAACGGTGTCGTCCCCGCCCAAGCAGCCGCCGCGTCCGCCCTCCTGCTGTGCCGTCACCACTGACCACCCGCGGGCTCTTCACGGGCCGACCAGACATCCGCCCGCGAAGAGCACGCCCCACCCGCGCCTGCGAGGAGCTCACCGTGCGCGACAACCCGCCCCGCCCCCGACGACGCCCACCGCCGCCACCCACACCCGTCCGCGCGACGGGGCACCACGACGAGCAGGAACCGCGCCTCTACACACCAGCCGAAGCCGCAGCGCTGCTGCGCATCCCGGAATCCTGGCTACGCCGCCGCGCCGGGCGCCGCCAGATCCCCTGCACCTTCCTCGGCAAGCACCTGCGCTTCTCCGCCGCCGACCTCGCCGCCCTCATCGCCGCCTCCGCAGAACCGGCCACCGGCCGCCGCACCCACCGACGCCGCCACCCGCCGACGCCGACTTGATCCGACCCGCGAAGTCACGCGTCCATCACCGACGCACCGCACCCGCACCGAATGGAGTAACCCATGGCTTGGGTGGAACAACGCGGCATGAAGTTCCGCGTCCGCCTCCGCATGACCGACGGCACCGTCACCACAGACTCCACCCATGACCGGCGCGCCGACGCCGTCATTCGCGCCAAAGAGATCGACGTCGAAGTCGCCCGCGACACCTTCATCGACCCTCGCGGCGGACGGATCCCCCTCGCCGAATGGGTGCCCATCTGGGAGTCCACCCACCAGGCGTCTCCCGCGACCTGGGCCGCCTACCGCAGCCACCTGCGGCTGCACATCCTGCCCACCCTCGGCCCGCTACCCCTGGTCGACATCCGCCGCCAACACATCAAGACCCTCGCCGTCGCCCTCGGCAAACGCCTCGCACCCCGATCCGTCGCCGACGTGATCATGGTCCTGTCGATGGTCCTACAAGAAGCCGTAGAAGACCGCCGGATCCCCTTCAACCCCTGCCGAGGAATCCGCATCCCCAAAGGCATCCGCGCCGAGCGGCCCCACGCCACCGCCGAACAAGTCGCCGCCATCGTCGCCCGCCAAGCCCGACCCTCCGACGGCCTGATGGTCCTCACCGCCGCCTACACCGGCATGCGCTGGGGCGAACTCGCCGGCCTGCACCGAGACAACCTCGACCTCACCCTCGGTAGCATCTACGTCCACCCCGACACCGGCGCCCTACACGAAGTCGAAGGCAAGCTGTACCTCGGCCCACCCAAGACAAACGACTCCGTCCGCCACATCCGCCTACCCCGCTTCCTCACCAATCTCCTTGCCACCCACCTCGCCGAACATCTCCACGACACCGTCTTCCCGGGCGCCCGCGGCTACCACCAACGTCGCTCCAACTTCAACCGCCGCGCGTGGACCCCCGCCCTCACCGGCGGCCCCCAGCGAGACATTCCGCCGATCCTTCCCGGGATGCACTTTCACGACCTGCGCCACACCCACAAGACCTGGCTGATCGAAGACGGCATCCCCGAGATCGCCCAGGCCCGACGGCTCGGCCACCGCCTCGCCGGCGTCAGAGGCATCTACAGCCACGTCACCGAACCCATGATCACCAACCTTGTTGATGCGCTGCAGCGACGCTGGGAGACAACCCATCCCGACCGCCCCAACAGCACGCTGCGGCATCTGCGACCCGTCGCTTGATCAGGCTGCTGAGGTGCGCATAGGTGTCCAGCCGTTAGGGGCCACATCATCTCGCCCAGGGCTGGACATGGGCGAGCACTGTTTGAGCGGGGGGTGTTGTGCCGAGCATTCGCGGGCACTTGCACCGCTGCGGAGAGCATCTGAGACTCCGCCGTCAAGCCTGGTTCGCGCAGCTCAGCGCCGACGGCTGGACCCTCCTTGAGCCGTACGTGTTCGACGAGCGGCGCCACATGCCCGGCGATGTGGCCGCCACCGTCGGCACGTTCCGACCGACCCGCACCAGCTGACCGGCCACACCCACGGTCACCTAGCTGACAACGGGCAGGTCAACACCCACTTTCGGACCATCATCGATACGACATGTCACGTGGGGAGACAGTCTTAACCAACCCGTAGCAAGCGCAGCAGCCGCACGACGTCTACGGCCAGCCGCCCGTCCAGCACCAGCTGGCCGAGTGGCCGCCGGCCGCCGCTGGGATGACGCCGTCGGCACCGCCGGCCGCGCCCAGCCGCAAGCCGCTGATCGCCGCCGCCGCAGCCTCGCTGTGCTCTTGCTCGCCGTCGGCGGCTACGGCCTGTACGACCGGTTCATCCGCGAGGACACCGGTGTCGTCGTCTGCAAGGCCATGCGCGCGAGGAAAGAAGGCCGACGGCAGCGCTATGGACAGCGGCGATGACAAGCTCATCGAAGCCGAGTACCGGCAGGCCCGCAGTGTGTTCGAGAACTCCCGCCACGACGACATCCGCGCGCACGGCATGGCGCTGATGGACCTCGCCTGGCAGATGTCGCAGATCCCGAATGGGCAGGAGATGGGCGCGCTGGCGTTCATTGGCCCGATGACGACGCACATCTCGGGCCTGCAGACAGCGTGCGCGAATCAGGGCGTCATCGTCACCCTGGACATCGAGTAACCGCACACCAGTGAAGCCCTCATCCAAGGCGGGTAAAGGCTCCGTCGTCCACCAGGATCCTTCGCTGACCATGTGGCGATAGCTTCTGGGATGACCGGAAGCCGGGACCCTTCATGGTGATCTTTCGGGATATCGTGCGCCCGTAGACGTGAGACGAGGGAGTGACGCATGCGTACACGGCAAACCGACGCCGCACCGCGCCGAGCGAGTGTCGCGCTAGCCCTCGCCGGCCTGCTCGTGGCGAGCGGCTGCTCACAACCCGCCTACGACGCCGAGCGGAAGACGGAAGCGCGGTCGGCGTCGCCCTCACCGACCGCGGCCATGCGTCTCGAAAAACCGGAGAGGTTGGTGAGCGGCTGGCCCGAATCGAAGAGCCAGACGTTGCGCGAACAAGCCCAGCAAAGCATGGGCGGGCTCAAAGAACTCCTCGACGGTGAGCCAACTAGCGCGGTCGCAGCGGCCTACACCAATGCAGATGAGCAGTACAGCGCCCTGGCCAGCGGAGTGTCCGGAAAGGTAACAGACCCGAAGGCAACCCTCGACAGACTCTTCGCGACCCTGCCGAGGCTGTCCGGTGTCAAGCCGACCCGGCCGGGGCCAATGGGCGGCGACGCCCGCTGCGGCAAGGGTGAAACCCAGGGCGTCAACGTCGAGGTCTGTGCGTGGGCTGACAACCACAGCGTCGGCATGGTGGCCTTCCTCGGTTTCCCATCTACCGGTAGCGCGGCCAGCATGTTCGTGCAGACGCGTTCCCAACTGGAGCGCCCGGCCACCTGAGGACCCGCCCCGTTGAACGCCGGGTTCTCATGGGAGCAGTCATGACGACACGAGAACGACCAGCTGCGATACTCGGTCGATGGCGGACCTGGGCCCGGCATGACCTGGGACCTCAGCGACGACGAAGTGGCCGCCGATGGTGGCGTCCTGGGTCATCCGGTGACGTAGGTCCACGCCCACCTATCAAGCCGACGTCGCTCCGTGGCGCAGGTTGCACGTTCGAGCCGAGTCCGCCAGCGATTAAGCCCAGGGCGTGAAGGTTCCGCGGTGCAGGACACGGCACGGCCGTGTGGTCAGGACCAGGGTTCTTCGCCTAGCAGGTCACGGCACGCTGTCTTCAGCTTCTGTTGAGCTTCGGTGACCCGGGCCTCGGCCTGTGTCATGTCTGCTTTGCCCTTGCTGCCTACGTCCAGGTCGCCGGCCTCCTGCACGGCCAGCACCAACTCCTTGCCGGCGGCGTTTATCGCGGGGTCTGTCGAGCGAGCAGCCCGGGTCGCGACACTGCCATTCAGGATCCAGCCATGGTCATTCTCCTTCAACCGTTGCGCCAGCAAGATGCAGCCGCTGCGGCTGTACTGGTCAGGGCTGGGACGGCTTGCCTCCGGCTTGTCGTCGCTGCAGGCGGAGAGAAAGAGGACGGCACCTAGCAGGCCCGCGGCGAGGAGTCGCTTCACCGGCGGAGCTTATCCCAGTGATCATGAGCCAGTGCTCCGCGATGGATGGGCAAGCCTCATGGCTGCTCGCCCAGCGCCGCGCCGGGGCAAACTTGCATCGACGTGCGGCTCTAGATCCGCCATGGTGGAGTTGGTAGGATTCGGGCAGTTGAGACCCGAGTCCCACCAGCAGCCATCTGACCAGGGTCTCCTGCGCGGTGTGACCACTTTGGAAATACCGAAGTATCAGCGCGCGCGGCTGGGGTCCGCGGCTGGCAGTTTGCGCTCACGCCGGGGCGGATGCCGACGGACTGGCCGTCTGGTATGACACCAGAGTTGGCCCTGCACGTGCTGGCCGTCAACGGTGCCGTCGGCTGGTCATATCCTCGCTAGATGAGGGACGAGGAGACCGCGGAGCTTGTCATCGATCGCCTGCTCCGAGCGTTGGCGGCGCAACTTCACACGTCGGGGAGTCCGTCCCTGGCGGCCGGTGCGGTCGAGGCGCTCGCCGACTTGAGCGGAGCCCAGGCCGATGTCGTCTTCGGCCAGGCGGGTCATCTGGTGCACTACGGCGCGGACACCGAACCGCTGAAGGCTCTGATCGGTGCGATCACGGCCGTCCAACGCGATGAGGCTCCGGCAGATGCCGTGGTCAAGCCGGGTGACGAGGTGCGACTCGTGGGCGAGGTGCCAGAGAGCCTTGCCGACTATGACGAGACGTGGCTCCGCGAGACTACGTTCGTCGTCCGCTACGTCGGTAGGGACGCGATGGTCGGCCTGCAGCCGGACCTGATCGAGGATTACGTGATCGCGACGGTGCCGGCCGCCGGCGTGCAGCCTTTGTGAAGGGAGAGCATTCCGTAGCATCGCCGTATCCTCACCGGGACGGCTGTCGTCCATGCGCCCGGTGATACTTCGGCGACAACCTTGATGCCGGACACGCCGACGACGGCGACGTATGCCGGCTCATGCCTCAGACGACGCGCTACGCAGTGCCGCCACAATCCGATCGAGCGTGCTCTCGGTCGCACCGAGTTAGCGCACATTCGACGTCTCGATGATGGTGGTTGTTCCTACGGTGGGCCGGCCCTCGTGCATGGTGATCGTCATGCCCGGCTGCAGGTGCCTCCAGAGGGCTGGGGACAGCGGGCCAAGGCGGACGGACCCGGTGGCGGCCGGCGGCATCGTCGGTGCTGACTCCACCCAGATGCGTGCCACGAGCATATCGGGGTCGCCCGCGGCCGTGCGCCTGCCGATATCCCACAGCGGTCGGAGGATGCCCTTGCCCGGGATCGGCGTTTGTCGGCCACCTTCGGCGGGCGACAGGAGCCGCAACTCGGCGCGGACGATCCCGTGGATGCTCTCCCACCGACCCCAGCGGCACCATGCCGCGGCATCAGAAAGCCCCATCAGTTCGGCGCTGTCGATCAGCAGATCCCACCAAGCGACCGGTGGTCGCCAACCCGAGCCGAGGTCCTCCGCAAGGAGGTCGAGCGCGACCTCCCACTCGTCGTGGTGGGGGTACTCGCGGACGTCCACCCTCGTCACGCCGGCCTCGTTGACGACATCAGCCGGGACCATGGCCGCAGCCCGGGCGAGTAGTTCGGCAACATCCACCTGCGGATTATTGAGCCATTTTCATCGTGATGGTGCAGGTCACGGGTGGCGGGTGAGGCCCGGTGTCTACAAAGGACGAGGCTCCTGGTAAGGCAGCAGTCGACCAAGATCCGATGCCGTAACGGGAGCCTCGCCATGCTGTCTTACCCTGCCGCGATTCCGCTGTCCACCCGGACCCTGAACCACCTCGCCGGCCTCATCCGCAGGCACCGTCACCAGCACCGATCCCGCTGGCGACGGCTCGGGCCCGGCCGTCAGGCGCTGCTCGCCCTGGCCCACCTGCGCAACGGTGACACCTACACCCGGCTGGCCGGCGGGTTCGAGATCGGCGTGGCGACCGCCTGGCGGTACGTCCGCGAGGCCGTCGACCTCCTCGCCGCAGCCGCCGACGACCTGTCCGCCGCCATGCGCAGGATCCGCCGCCTGGCCTATGTCGTCCTCGACGGCACCCTCATCCCGATGGACCGCGTCGCGGGCCAGAAGCCCTACTACTCCGGCAAACACCGCCGTCATGGCATGAACGTGCAGGTCATCGCCGACCCGGCCGGTCGGCTCGTCTGGGCCTCGCCCGCGCTCCCCGGCTCCGTCCACGACCTGACCGCTGCCCGCACGCGCGACCTGATCCAAGCGTTGAGTAGGGACAACGTGATGACCTTCGTCGACAAGGCGTACCAAGGCGCGGGCGGCAGCATCCGGACACCGTTCAAACGCCACCGATACCGGCAGCGGCTGTCACGAGGGCAGAAGGCCGTGAACCGTGCCCACGCCCGGATCCGCGCCATCGGCGAACGCGCCAACGCCACCCTCAAGGGCTGGAAGATCCTGACCAAACTGCACTGCTGCCCCCGCCGCGCCACCGCGATCGTGCGGGCCACCCTCGTCCTTCACCACGTCGAAGCCAAGCGTCACGCAGGATGAAACTGCTCACTGTCGCGACCGTGCGTCGCACCGTTCGGGCCAGCCGCCCGTGGAAGCGACGCCGACCGCATGAACGAGGGCGGCCAGGTTATAGGTCGTCAGGATCTGCGCCTGCTCGATCACCGTGCCGTTGGCCTCCACCGACCAGTGCCCGCAGGCCTCGTCGGCCTGGGTGGTCGTATGCTGCTGCCATGTGGAGTGAGTCCGATAACCATGGCTTCGTAAACGAGCAGGACTATCTGCGGTCGCTCAAGAAAGACGACAGCTACACCTTCACGTATCAGTTCGAATACATCGTCAAGAACCACGGGAACGACAACTACGACATCGGCACTGCGAACATGGTTGTCCGCGTCGAGTGGAACAACTCTGAGGCGGGATACACCATCGCCTATGATGTCCCCGAGTTGTACAAGATCGATCCCGCCGAGGGAAACAGTGACGCTGAGGGCTTCTACGAGTCTGACGTGTACTGGCGATTGATGGACGACCTCGGGAGTAAGTTCAGGACGCTGAAGTGCCGGCCGGACTTCCCCGACGGTTTTGGATCCATCCAGGATGCCCGAGCCCACTGCCGGGCCTTTTTCACCTGGTACGACACGATCCACCGGCACTCAGGCATCGGCTGGCACACCCCGAACGACGTCCACACGGCCACGCCGAGCGGGTGCGCGAGGTCCTGGCCGCCGCCTACGCCCGCAACCCCGAGCGGTTCGTACGCGCCATCCCACAACCGCCCGCTCTGCCCGAAGCCGCGCGGAGCAACTAGGCCCAGGAGAACATGGCTCACTCAACGGGTCCTGAACTATTCGCCCCCGAACTGGTTGATATCTTTTGTTCCCCGGCACCCGCCGTGGATATGCGGACCTGATGTTGCAGTTGGTACCGTCTGCCCGGGCCATCTCGACAGGTTCGTCTGGGTATGGCCAGCCCCGCCAAGCGGCAAACCGCTGCTTATCTGCCTGTAGCGTTCAGAACAGCACCCGGTAGCTCGACGGCCCCCGATCGCCCTCGGCCTTCCGCAAGTTACGGCTGACGATCATGCGCTTCAACCATCGGTCGCTGCCGTCATACCGAGAGCGGAACGCTTTTCTCCCGTGCACGGCTCGGTAGTTGTCGACAACCAGGAGGGTCCCACGCTCTACGACAACCGACTGCTGGTGCCGCTTCAGTTCCGCCATAAGAGCGTCGAGCGCCCTCTCAGCTTCCACGTCGCCCTCAGCACAGCGCATGAACGGCCGGTCGATCCGCAGGTACGGATTGAGTCGGTCACCGAAGAGGACTGCGACCGCCTCCGGAGCCCGCTGGAGCTCCAAGGCCCGCGCGAGCGCCGGATGGTCCGGGTGCCGGCGCTGCAACTGCCGCACGTGCTCGTCGTCGGGGAATATGTGGAAGCGTGGCTGTGACAGCACGCTCCGAACCGCGTCGGAAAGCTCCACGTCGCCGATGGAGGCCAAGTACGTCGGGACCTCGTCGTTGTTGCGGACACCAAAGAGCATCAGGTAGTCACAGCGTGCGGGGTGGAAGCCGTCCTCGGTGTGGAACTCCAGTAGCACCTCGCTGCTGTGCCCGTTCTGCCGTCGCTCGTCGCCTCGGATCGGGACGATGTTTTGGATCATGGAAGCGTTCTGCAGGGTCGACCATGTGAACGGATCCCCCAGTGCCAAGCCGCACATCGCGATGAAGATGTCGTGGTTGAGGACCGGGCGGTCGAGAAGTGCCTCCTCCCACGTCGGCGGGGTCAGACCAACCTGGTCCTCCGGCACAGGGAAACCTTTGACCAAGCAAGCCGCGGCCGCCTCTGTCCGGCGAAACCACTCCAGGAACCGGCGTACTCCCTCAGGAAGATGCAGGTGAAGGTCCCAGTGCTTGTCGCAGAAGCGCGGGTCGGTCGGCGGGATCGGCTCGTCGCACAACATGCGCGAGTACCCAACGATCTCATCGATCTCGGCCGACGACAGCGTGTACTGAGCGATCCTGTCCAGGGTCTTCATAGCTTGACTTCATTGCCTTCCGGATCTGGGTGCATTTCAGGGAGGGGGCGGGCACCGGACCACGTGGGGTGGTTGGTCTTCGGAGATCACGCTCGACATGAGTCGCAGCACCGATTCCCTGTACTCATTGATGTAGAAGTGCCCGCCCGTAAACCGGTGGAATGTCGGCGGCCTAGTCGTCAGACTCGACCAAGCCTCGAACCGGTCGATCGAGACAAGGTCGTCGGTGGCATAGAGGACGTGGGTCGCGCAGGCGAGGGGCTCGTCTGGCCGGTAGACGTAAGACTCAACCATCTCGTGGTCGGCCCGCAGGTACGGCAGGACGATCCCGGCCAATTCCTGGTCCTGCAACACTTCGGCGGGCATCCCCCCGTGGCGGCTCGCCACCGTTTCGAGGAATTCGCTGTCGGGCAAATGGTGGATGGGCGCTTCCGGGCGGGCAAGGTGCGGTGCCGGGCAGGCCGAGACCCAAAGCCAATCCGGGCCAGGACGTCCCTGCCGCCTGAGCACGCGGGCCACCTCAAAGGCGACCAACCCACCCATGCTGTGCCCGAACAGCCCGAACGGCGGCACGAAGTCGACCCCGTCGAGGAGGGCTGCCACCATCTCGTCCAGTCGGCGGTACGGCTTCTCCCGCAGGCGAGTGCCACGGCCGGGGTAGCGAACGCCCCAAATCTCGATGTCCTGCCCGGGCGGCGACCAACGACCAAACTCGCTGCCGCTGCCACCGGCATGCGACAGACAGTAGATCCGACTGGCGGCCGCCGGCGTCGATCTGCCGCATACCAGCCACCGCTCGGCACTCGCTAGCCGGCGCGTGCCGACCGACGACACCCCTGGTAGAACCGGCCGGTATCGATTGATCTGAGGCGAACCTTGAGTGTCATCCATCGGGCTGTTCCGTGAAGGTCACCATGCGGCGCCGGGCGAAAAGGTTACGTCCAGGGTTTTGTGGATGTCCCGCCGCAGCCGGGCCAGTGCCGGGTGCCCGTGGATCCGGCCGAATACCGTGCAAAGCTGGCTCACCGAGCCGTCGCGCCAGTCGACGATCGATCCCGGACGGGCAACGGCGACCACACGGTCGATCCCCTCGAGGGCGCGGACTGCATCGAGCCCTCCGATCGATTCGACCCTCACCCTCTCCAGCGGGGATAGGACGCTCATCTCGAAGACCACCTCCTCCGACTTGTCGGGACAGTCGGGCTGCGGTCGGTAGTTGAGTGCGATCTGAAGGGCGATGGTGATCGGGTTCAGCGCGCCTGCCTTGCGGACAATGTCGGCGGTGCCGCCGCCCAAGCGGCCGTTGATCTCGATGATCCGCGGACCCGTCGCGGTGAACTTGACCTCCGTGTGGGTTACCCCGTCGCGCACGCCGACCGCGGTGAGCGCAGCCGCGACCAGGCTTCGGACCTGTTGGCGGGCAGGCTCGTCGAGGGTGGACGGGAAGAAGTCGCCCGTCTCACGAAACGGCTCGGCCAGCGGAAACTTTCCGAGGGTGACGATGTGCTGATGGTCGCCATCGAAACTGGCGTACTCCACCGAGACGTGGTCACCCCACCCTTCGCCCGTCCACCGCCGGTCGCCCACCAGCAGCTCCTCGACGACGAAGTCCTCTGAGAGGTCGATGGAGCGGGCGAGGTTATGCCAGTCCTCGGCGGAGTCGAGACGAAAGGTATCCCGGCTGTGCGTGCCAGTTGACGGCTTCAGCACGGCCGGGAAGCCGATCTCATCGAGCGCGGCGGTGGCCTCCTCCACGGAGCGGACGAGACGAAACGCCAGGCCGTCCACGCCGGCGCTGGCGAGGGCCTCCCGCTGCAGCGACTTGCGGGTCAGCCGGTCCAGGGTGGCGAGATCGTGGCCGCGCAGGGAGAGCCGCTCTCCGAGCTGGCAGGTCAGTCGTAGCGCGTACTCGCTGAAGGTAACAATGCCGGCCGGCCGTCGCTCACGCAGCATATCGGCGAGCTCGTCCACGGTACGGCCAGTGGCGTCGAGACCGTCGGCGAGTTCCCGGATGAACTCTACGCCGGGTGCCGCCTCAGGTCGGCTGCGGTCGTACAGGAAGAGAACATCGCAGGTGCCAGCGGCCGCCGACAGGATTTCCAGTGGCGTCGCCGCGCCGATGTCGTACACGACGACAACCGTCGGCAGCACGTCCGTCATGCCACTACCTCCCGGCCGCCGGACAGCTTCGCGGTCAAATTGTCCCCTGTCAGCGGCAGCAGCGAGTCCTGCACGTGATGCACGGCAAGTAAGTGCGTGTGCGTAGAGAGCGGGTCGCCAGTTGGTGAGACATCGTCGAGCACGAACCTGACAATGCCGAAACGCCTGAATGTGGCAGGGGGAAATGACTGAATTGAATGAACGCAATCAGCCACGTTCAACTTGGCGACGATGCGATCCCCCGCATGCTTCAATTCTGTCTCCATAACTTGTTCCCCGTTACAGCGACGTCCTCGTCGATCACTCGCCCATCTGCTGCTGCATGACTGAGGACAGTGCTAGCGAGCGAACATAGCCGGTACCTGCTGCGTCGTCAACCACCAACCATCAGCGGCGGAGAGGGGTCTTATCGTCCTAAGTCGGGCTGAGAGCACCAGGCGTACGAAGTGGACAAATGAACCTCTATGTGTCCTCTCTAGTCCATACGAGTGGTTGACAGGCGGTGGGGGTGTCCGTAGGTTGATGCGCCGAACAGGCCAGAAGGCAAGCGGGGGTTTCCATGGCTATGTCCAGGCGCGCCGGTCATGCGGAGGAGGATTCGTCAAATTCTCCCACCGGTGATCGCATTTCAATTCGGTTTCCTCGTGCCAGTGCTCGAATCACCGGCGTCCGCCGCGTCCTCGTCGGTGTCGAAAGCTGCGCCGCCTCGAGGCATGGCATCGACCACTATGGGTAGGTCAACCGCCATCCAGGCCAACTGAAACCCTTCCGTGCGATTACATCGGAAAGTAGCACTAAGACCATGGCCGTGCTCGATGTGAATACCTGCAAGGCGGGTGTGGAGTTGGCCGAGACCGTTGTTGCCATAGAGGACAACTGCGGGCAACTGTTCGCGCTCGGCCAGCCTGGCTTGCCGGCTTCGGCCGGGGCACCACGGCACGACATTGGGGTGCGTGCCCGTCACCACGTCACGGGTGCCAAGGCTGGGCCAGGCCGCGTTGTAGTACCCCCAATCGGCCAGCCAAACGCTGATGTTCGGCAGGCGTTCGACGCCCCTGGGGAGACCGGGGTGCAGTTGGGCCCGTAAGCATCCCCCCCCGGCAATGCCGCAGCCTCTGTATAGCGGCCACAGGCTCGGGATCCACAGCGGTCTGGATGACGAAAGGGACCGCCCGTCCCGTTCGCCAGGACACGCTAAGACCCATCATTTTCCATGGCACCGGGGCGGTCAGGCGAAGATGCCCGACAGCTCGTCGAGAGGAATGTCTGATGTCAGCCTCCATCAGGGAGTCTGTCCTACCGCTAGGAGTGCGGGACTACCGCAACCTTTTCTTCGCGAACATGGCTTCATTCCTCGGTGACCAGGTCGTTCCGGTAGCACTCGCCTTCGCGGTACTGCAGGTCACCGGCTCCGCCTCCGCCCTGGGAATCGTCCTCCTGTCGCGGACGGTGCCCATGGCGCTGTTCGTCCTGACCGGCGGCGTATGGGCTGACCGACTGCCCCGTCAGCTGATCATGGTCGGCTCCGACGCGGTGCGATTCGTCAGCCAGGGCATCTTCGCGGCGCTCATCTTCGCCAACCATGCGCCCATGTGGGCCATGGTGGTCCTCCAAGCCGTTCACGGCACGGCGACCGCCTTTTACCGGCCAGCGTCGAGTGGCCTGTTAGCACAGGTGCTGCCCCGGGAGCTGCGTCAGCGGGGTGTCGGCCTTATGTACTCGATGGCAGGCCTGACCCACGTGGCCGGCCCGGCGATCGCCGGTGTACTCCTCGCGGTAACCAGTCCCGCATGGGCACTTGCCATCGATGCAGCGTCGTTCGCGGTCAGTGCTTTCCTGCTCACTCGTGTCAGTCCCGCAGAGCGAGGGCCTGCGAAGGAGCGCCAGAGCTTCGTGCGGGACCTGGCGGAGGGCTGGAACGAGGTAATCTCCCGGTCATGGCTGCGTTCCTGGATCCTGAACTTCGCGCTGTTCCAGTTCGCGCTTCTCGCCGTCTTCTGGGTGCTCGGCCCAGTCGTCGCTAAGACCTCCCTGGGTGGCGGGACCGCGTGGGCGATCATGTCGGCCTCCGTGGGTATGGGGTCGCTCCTGGGCAGTCTCGTCGCGGTGCGGTGGCATCCAAAGCGGCCACTGGTCGCGGTCGGCGGGTCGCTGCTGCTTTCACCGGCCGTGCTGCTGGGGCTCGCGGCGCCGGCACCGGTCTATGCCCTCGCTGGCATGTCGTTCCTCTTTGGTGCCGTGATAGCCTTCGCCGACGCGATTTGGGAAAGCGTGATGCAGAACCACGTGCCCGAACGTGTGCTATCGCGGGTCATCGCCTACGACTATCTCGGCTCCACCGTCCTGCGGCCCATCGGGCTGGCCGTCGTTGGTTCGGTCGCGGCGACGATCACCACGCAGGTTACGCTCGTCGGTGCCTCGGTCCTCTATCTGGCCGTGACGCTGGCCGCGCTCGCCATGCCGATCACCTGGACGCTTTCCTCGCACGCCCCATTGCAGCCAGAGGAGGCGATGGCGTCGGCCGATCTTGTAGAGACGCAGCCGCATGTTGGCCCCGTAAGCGGCACGAGCCACGCGGCGCCGGCATTGGGGGAGAGAGGAAGATGACGGGGACCGCTGTCGTCAGACCTTCCACTCTTGGCATATTTCGAGGGATTGCATTGATTAATGAGGCATGGACACCCGGCGCCAGTGATGGCGCGGGAGGGACTGGCAGAATTCTCGTCCTCGACTACACCGGGCGGCGGCCGGAGGCGCCCGTGTCGGCGCTGGACCTCGAGTCGCACGGGCACATGGTGCACTACATGCTGAGCCCACCGTTTCCGCGGCAGTTTTCCGCTGGCGCTTACGCCATGGAGCTGCTGGGCCGGCAGGGCGACGTTGACGGCGTGCGGGCGGTGCTGGCGTACTGTATGGCGGCTCCCATCGCACAGGAGTTGGCGGCCTATGTTTACGCCATCACCGGCCGCGCATTGCCGCTGATACTCTTCGACGGCGAACCTGCCCGGGCACCTGCGGTCCAGGAGCAATACGAGATGGCGCTCCATAAGCTGAGAGAGTTTCTCTCCGTGGACGAGGCGGGGTGGACCCCGACGTCGATGTTCGACGAAGTGGCCGTGCGCGAGCGGCCGGAGGCAGTGCTCCGGTCAATGCACGCGGGACTGCTGGGTGTCGGTGAGCAGGCGGCGACCTACTCTCCCGGCGACGCCGCTGCCACAATGGCCGATGCCGAGGCCATCGCTGACTTCTACCTCGACTGGCTGGGCCACCTCGTGGCGGCACATAACACCTCGTGGCCGGCCTGGGGTGGACCGGCGTACCAGATTGTTTCCCGAGGGCACGAGCACGCGTCGGAATGGCCGGGTGCCACGCGAACTCTAACCGTCGCCATCGACGCGTCGCGCAACGACCTGCTTCGCCACGCCAGCACCGCAGAAGCCGTGCTCTCGATCCTCGTCAAGGAGGCCGAGCATGCAGCCTGAGGCCGCGAGCTGGGAACGCAGCGGAATGGCATTCCAGGTGGTGCGTTGGACGAACGGGCAGTTGAGTATCTGGCCGGTGGATCGGGAACTGCCCGCCGATTGGACGCCGACTGGTCACCAGGGAACGTATGCGACGTGCCTCAAACAGGCGGAGGCGCTGGGGTCGACCTCGGCCGAGCCTGTCGCCGAATGCATGGATTCCTCCACCTGCGATCACCCCAACCTGCTGACGTTGTTCGCCGACAGCGTTGCGCGTCACGGCGGCCGCCCGGCCGTGTCCGACGCCGTCCGCTCCCTCACGTACGTCCAACTGGACCAGGCGTCGGACGCGATGGCGGCGGCCCTGGTGGGCCGAGGCGTTCAGCGCGAGGACCGCGTGGCTGTATTCCTCCCCCGGGGCGTCGACGTGATCATCGCGCTGCTGGCCACGCTCAAGGCCGGCGGTGCATACGTCCCGATCGACGCCCGTTTGCCGGACTCGCGACGTGATCTCATGATCAAAAACAGCGGAGCGCGGCTCGTAATCACGACGCCCGGCCCACAGGACGGCCTCGCCGGACTGGAGGCGATAGCGCCGCTACCGCCGGATCTGACGGGCGAGAGTCCTGACCACTTGCCCGCTACTTCGGTGATGGGTTGCCAGGCCGCCTGCGTCCTCTTCACCTCGGGATCCTCGGGAACGCCAAAGGCCATCGTCCTGGAGCACCGCAATCTCGCATATTTCGCTGTAAATCCGGCGCTGCCCCAAATCCTTCCACAGGATCGGGTGGGACACGTGTCGAGTCTGTCGTTCGACGCGTTCAACTTCGAGGTCTGGTGCTCTTTGGCAGCGGGGGCGGAAATCGTCGTACTGCCCACCATGCCTGACCTGATCGGAGGAGATCTGCAACGCGAACTGCGCCGTCAACGGATCACCGCGATGCTGGTGCCCACCATGGCGGTCAACCATGTTGTACGCGAGGACCGGGAATCCTTCTCGACGTTGCGCCTCCTGCACACTGGCGGCGACGTTATCCTGCCCTCTGCGTGCCGTGACCTGCTGAGCAGCTCCTTTCGTGGTCACTTCCACAATCTGTATGGGCCAACCGAGGGCACGACCGCCTGCACCTCGTACCGGGTCAAGACCGTGCTGCCGGACGACACCAGCGTGCCCATCGGCGCTCCTTTGGCGGATGCACAGATCTACGTACTGGATCAGAACCGCTATCCGGTTGCCGATGGGAGGACCGGTGAGCTGTTCGTGGGAGGATCGGGGGTGGCCCGAGGATACCTCGGCCAGCCACGGCTCACCGCGGCCAGCTTCCTTCCGAATCCTTTCCACCCCGGCCGTATGTACGCGACGGGTGACTTGGCGCGGCGGCGTGAGGACGGGCAGCTAGAGTTCCTGGGCCGAATCGACGATCAAGTCAAGGTGCGGGGCTACCGCGTCGAGCCGAGGGAGGTGGAACGAACTCTCGCCCGCCTCGGCGGGGTGTTGGAGGTGGCGGTGGTCGCAATCGGGGAGGGCGACGGCAAGCATCTCGTGGCGCTCGTAGCGGGAGAGGAGAAGATGTCGCTGCGGAAGCTGCGCGAACATGCTACTGAGACTATGCCCGAGTACATGGTCCCCAGCGCCTTCGCCGTCGTCCCGAAGATCCCGGCGAACGATCACGGCAAGCGGGACACCCGGCAACTGGCGGACCTGGCGCGCAAGGAACTCGACCGGCGCCGAGACACCGTGCCACCGCGAGACGCGGTGGAATCTTACCTTGCCAAGCTTTGGGAGGAGTTGCTCGATGTCGAGCAGGTTGGGGTCCATGACGACTTCTTCGCGCTCGGTGGGAACTCGCTCCTGGCGTTCCGCGTCCGCCGCCGGGTCATCAATGACACCGGCGCGCCGCTCGATATGCAGGACGTCCTGAGTACGACGGTGCTCGCTGACCTCGCGACAATCGTTCGCAAGCGAAAGGCCTCTTCGGGTGACCATCACTTCTGAATCGGTGACGCTGACGGATGTCGATGTATTCGCCCGTGGGCAGCACCACGCAATGTTCGACCTGCTGAGAGAACACGACCCGGTCCACTGGCACGGATTGCCTGACGGGGGTGGCTTCTGGGCGCTGACCCGGTATGCCGAGGTGTCCGCGAGCTACCTGGACCACGCCACCTTTTTGTCGTCCGGCGGGGCCATGCTAGGCGGCTCCTACCGCAGTGAAGCGGACACGGCGGCGGGCCGGATGCTGGTCTCGACTGACCCGCCGCGGCACCGTCTGCTGCGCCAGCAGATGCACCGCGCGTTCTCCTCCGAGATGGTCGCCCGAGTCGCCCGACAGGTCGAGAGCCTCGTGGAAGCAGCCGTCGACCGCGCGATCGCGGATGGGGGCTGCGACTTCGCGACCGACATCGGGCCGGAGCTGCCGGCCGGGGCGCTTATGGTCATGATGGACATCGGCCACCAAGACGCACGCGCGCTGATCGACATGACCAGACGCATGGTCGGTTACCGGGACCCGGGCTACGTCGATCAGACCGGCGACGAGCGCCTGCGACTCGCCGCAATCCAGATGGAGATCTTCGAGTTCTTCGATGAGCTGCTCGCCTCCCGGCGAGGGCGACCCGGGCCGGACGTTATCAGCATCCTGGCCGCCGCCGAGCTAAACGGTCGCCGTTTGTCAGAGGAGGAGGTGCTCTACAACTGCATGAACGTCGCGGTTGGGGGCAATGAGACAACCTCGCACACCGCCTCGTCCGGCCTGGTCGCATTGGCCGAGCACCCTGAGCAGTATCAACGTTTGTCGGACGACGCTCATTTGTTGGACGCCGCGATCAATGAGATCCTGAGGTGGAGTTCCACAAACGCGTACGTGCTACGAATCGCTGGCCGGGACACCGAACTGGCCGGCCGCACCATCCGACGGGGGGACCCGGTCACGCTGTGGAACGTGTCCGCCAACCGTGATTCGGAGCAGTTTCCCGACCCGCACCGTTTCGATGTTGCCCGTACACCGAACAAGCATCTGTCGTACGGCAACGGCATCCACCGATGTATCGGTGCCATGCTGGGTCATGTGGAACTGTCGATTCTCTTCAAGACACTGATCGACAACCGGATCGAGTGGGAAATAGATGGGAAGTTGGAACGGATGCGCTCCAACTTCATCCTCGGCATTAACCACCTACCCGTCCGGATGCGTCGCTTGTAGTGCTGAGGGCGACGTGGTGGTGCCAGCCGATCCAGGAGCGGCTTTCGAAGTGGTCGAAGCCCGAGGGCGGCCTCCAGCTCGCGGTAGTCGTGCTGGACGCGTCAGCGGCTTCTGACCGGGGCGGACCAGTTCGGTCAGTGGCGTCTCGGCGGGCAGGTCGGACAGTCAGTAGTCGGTGGGTTCGTGCTGGCCGGGGGGCTATTACAGGAGCAGCCAGCATTCGGGCAGGACCACGTCGCCGCGTCGGATGGTCCGGCCGGCGGGACCGCATCCGCAGAGCGAAGAGGTGCCCGGACAGCTCACTGGCAGGCCGGTCCGGGCGGGGTCGGGTGCAGACAACCGAGCAACTGGATGGAGGGGTTGCCTGCGGCCTGGACGGGCGGTCACTAGCTCAGAGCGACGTGGTGCAGGTGAGCGACGCCGAGATAGACAGCAGTCAATGTATGGGCGGAGTGGCGATGGCCGCGTAGGACCTTCCAGTTCTTTTCTGGCCAAGGCGCGTTCGATCTGCGCTTGGACGGTGCGATGCTGCATTAAGTCTTCTTTCCACGGCGGTAGCGGCCCGCCGCCGTGGGGGCTCGCGGTACGGGATCACCTCCGGGTTGCCGCAGTAGACGCCGTCGGCCACGAGGGCCGTCCGGCACATTTCTGATAGGTGCCTGAGGTGCGGTAGGCGATAGCGCCGTTTCAGTTGCCGGGTTATGGGTCGCCGATGGCGATGACCGGGTCGGGTGCTGGCGTCGATGGCGACCTGCAGGTTCGCCGAGTGCTGGTAATTCTTGCTCGCTGCGGCGAGGCGGTGGTCCCGGGTCGGGATCAGGGTGCAGTCGACGATGGCGATCTGGCTGACCGGCCGCTGGCGGACCAGGGTGAGGGCCAGCAGGGGTCCGAGGGTGTCGATGATCCGTGGGCGGCGGAGTGCGACACCCCAAGACAGCGCCACGATCTGGCGCATGGTCAGCTTGCTGCGCCAGTAGGCGGCTACCAGCAGCACCCGATCGGCCAAGTCGAGGGCCCGCTGTCGGCCCGGCCGGCCCTCGGCGATCGATTCCCCGCCACGCTCGGCGACCAGCCGGACCAGTCGGCGGAACTGGGCAGGCCGCAACCCGGTGAACAAAAAGATCCACTCGGGGCGGGCTGTGGAGATCACCTGCGCTCAGGCATCGCCAACGATCGTCCTCAGCGGACTGAGGACCGTGCCACGAGACGTTTCTTAAAACCGGAATCGAAACATTGAGCCATTTTCATCCTGCGTGGCGGTCGGCTTCGACGTGGTGCAGGACGAGGATGGCCTGCACGATCGCGGTCGCTCGGTGTGGGCAGCAGCGCAGCTTGACCAGGATCTTCCAGGTCTTGAGGGTGGCGATCGCGCGTTCGCCGCGGGCGCGGATCTTCGCGTGGGCCCGGTTGACGGCCTTTTGCCGGCGTGACAGCTTCGGCCGGAAGCGGCGCCGCTTGAACGGGGTGCGCACGCTGCCGGGGGCGCCTTGATAGCCCTTGTCCGCGAAGGTCAT